>JAHDCH010000046.1:7646-10350 GCA_020629995.1 Pseudaestuariivita sp.
ATGGGGCCGTCTAGCTTATCTGGGAGCGAACATGCAGGTCACCGAGACCCTGAACGAAGGCCTCAAGCGCGCCTACACCATCACCCTCACGGCATCCGAACTGGAAGACAAGGTCAACGAAAAGCTGACCGAGGCCCAACCCGAAGTCGAGATGAAGGGTTTTCGCAAAGGCAAGGTGCCGATGGCGCTGCTGAAAAAGCAGTTTGGCCCGCGCGTGCTGGGCGAAGCGATGCAGGAAAGCATCGATGGCGCCATGTCCAAGCATTTCGAAGACTCGGGCGACCGCCCCGCGCTGCAGCCCAAAGTCGAGATGCAGAACGGTGAAGAGTGGAAAGAGGGCGACGACGTCACCGTCGAGATGTCCTACGAGGCGCTGCCCGAAATCCCCGAGGTTGACCTCAAGGCGGTCAAGCTGGAGCGCATGGTCGTCAAGGCCGAGGACGCCGCCGTGGACGAAGCACTGGGCAACCTGGCCGAAACTGCGCAGAACTTTGAGCCGCGCAAGAAAGGCTCCAAGGCGAAAGACGGCGATCAGGTCGTGATGGACTTTGTCGGCCGCGTCGATGGCGAGGCGTTCGAAGGCGGCTCGGCCGAGGATTACCCGCTGGTGCTGGGCTCGAACTCGTTCATCCCTGGTTTCGAAGATCAGCTGGTGGGCGTGAAGGCCGGTGAAGAGAAAGACGTCACCGTCACCTTCCCCGAGCAATACCAGGCCGAGCATCTGGCGGGCAAAGAGGCTGTGTTCTCTTGCACCATCAAAGAGGTCAAGGAACCCAAGGCGGCCGAGATTGATGACGAGCTTGCCAAAAAATTCGGCGCCGAAGACCTCGCAGCGCTGAAAGGCCAGATCGCCGAGCGGCTCGAGGCGGAATACGCCGGTGCGGCGCGTCAGGTGATGAAACGCGGCTTGCTGGACGAGCTGGACAAGCTGGTGTCGTTCGACCTGCCGCCCTCGCTGGTCGAGGCCGAGGCCGACCAGATTGCGCACCAGCTGTGGCACGATGAAAACCCCGACGTCGAAGGCCACGACCACGACAAGATCGAACCCACGGACGAGCACAAGTCGCTGGCCGAGCGCCGCGTGCGTCTGGGCCTGCTGCTGGCCGACATCGGTCAGAAGGCCGAGGTCGAAGTGTCGGATGCCGAGATGAGCCAGGCGGTGATGGCGCAGGCGCGTCAGTACCCGGGGCAGGAGCGTCAGTTCTTTGAATTCGTGCAGCAGAACCCGCAGATGCAGCAGCAGCTGCGCGCGCCCCTGTTCGAAGACAAGGTCGTCGACCACATTGGCGAACAGGCCAACGTGACCGAAAAGACCGTCACCAAGGACGAGCTGGAAAAAGCCATCGAGGCGATGGAAGACGAAGTCTGATCCGCACTCCATTACCGGTAAAAGGCCGCGCTTTTGCAGCGCGGCCTTTTTTCGTTCAGGTACAGGGCGGCAAGAGCGCTTCGATTTCTGCGGCGCTGCTGCCTTCGCGCCGGGCCTCGGCGATCATGTCAGACGGTTTGGTCAGCGGCACAAAGCGTGACAGCTCGGCCGATTTGATGAACACCGTCACAAACACCTCGTCGGGGATGCCGCCACTGGCGCGGCACAGGTCCGGCTCGACTGACAGCGATCCGCTTGTGTCCTGTCCCGTTTCCGCTTCGAACGCCTCGGCGGCGGCCACGGCACGGCGGAACGCCTCAAAGTCGCGGCGGCTTTGCGCGGACGCCAGCGCAAAGACTCGGGGCGTGCCCGTCGCGCGGTCAAGGCCCGGTCCGGTTTCGTCCACCTCGGTCAGGACAAACTCGTAAAGCTCGGGCGCTGCGTCGCCCGGTCCCTTCAAGGTGCCCGTCAGCGCGACCTCACGGCGCAACAGCTGGATTTCCGGCGGAACAGAAACGGCAACGCGCAGAGCGCTGGCATCGGTCGTGGTCCAGTCGACACGCGACAGGGCCACCATCGAGGCCAAGGGAGGCGCGTCACAACCCGCAAGGGTGGCAAGCGCGGCGGCGGCACAAAGTAGACTGCGCATCAGAACCTCCGTGTCAGGCCGATCGAGACCTGCGTATGCCGCAGCTCGGTGTCGCGGCGCGCCGCACCAAAGCTGCGGTCGCTTTGCCCAAGGTCGAAACGCTGCGCATCCAATCGCAGGCTCCACGCGTCCGACACAGCCATTTCAGCACCCAGCCCGTACGAGACACCCAGCGCCCAGTCGGATCCCGACGAGCCTGCTTCGCGGATCACCGCATTGGTCAGGCCAAGGCCCAGCCCGCCGTAAAGAAAGGTGTTTTGCACCACAAAACCGCCGCGCAGGCGGGCGCCGATCAGCATGCCCGCATCAAACTGGGACGTTCCAAGTCCGCCGCCGCTTTTGCGGCTATCCGGTCCGATGCCGCCCAGCGACAGCTCGGGTCCCCAGACGAATCCGCCGCGCGTCCGGGTCAGCCAGCCGCCATAGGCACCCAGCGTTGCGGCACGCCCGTCGCGGTCATGCGCGCCCGTGCCGGAAATCGCGCCATCATGCGCGCCATAGCTTAGCGAGACCCCGGCATATGCGCCTTGAAACGCGTCCTGCGCATGAGCCGAGGGTGCAAGAAACAGGGCCGCGGCCGAGGCCGCAGCAAAGAAGGTTCGTGACATTGTAAAAAGGTCCTGTATGACAGTGAGGATATACCCTCACGCTTGAAAGAATTATTGTTTTACGATAATAAAAGCAAG
>JAHDCH010000046.1:10450-13814 GCA_020629995.1 Pseudaestuariivita sp.
GGCGGGATCGCGTTCTGGCTGGCCACGGACCTTCTTGGGGTCTGGCTGTTTGTCACCGGCTACCTGCTGTTCCGCGACGTGGGCGCGGGGGCGGTTTATGCGCCTGTCACGGCGGCGCGCGTGCGGCGGCTGGGCTGGATCGTGCTGGCCATGGCCCCGGTCAGCATGGCAAGCGAGCTGCTTGGCACCGCCTGGGTGTCCTTCATGTCCGTAGGCGCGCGAGAGGTGGGTACGGGCCGGGTTTCGCTTTCGATCGAAGGACCGGACGTTTATGCCGTGGTGATCGGGCTGATCCTGCTGTGCTTTGGGCATATCCTGTCCGAAGCGGCCGAGGTCGCCGCCGAAAACCAGAGCTTTGTCTGAGGGGAGCCGAACATGCCGATTGTCGTGACCCTTGATGTGATGCTTGCCCGGCGCAAGATGCGGTCAAAAGAGCTGGCCGAGCGTGTGGGCATCACCGAACAGAACGTTTCGCTGCTGAAATCCGGCAAGGTCAAAGGCGTGCGGTTCGAAACGCTGGAGCGGATTTGCGAAGCGCTGGAGTGTCAGCCGGGTGACATTCTGGACTATGTGCCCGATAGCGACTGACCGCGGATCCAGAGATCAGCGCTTGTATTCAAGAAGGTCCCAGCGGGTGCCCCAGGGATCGCGCCAAACGGCAACGGTCCCGTAGGGCTCTGACCGCGGCTCTTCCTCAAAGGTGATGCCGGCCGCCAGCATTGCCGCGCGGTCCCGGGCGAAATTATCGGTGGTCAGAAACAGGCCGACGCGTCCGCCAAACTGATTGCCAATCGCCTTGGCCTGATCGCCCACCGCGCGCGCAAGCAAAAGGCTGGCGGTGCTGCCCGGTGGGCGCACCAGAACCCAGCGCTTGCCGTCGCCCATGTCGGTATCCTCGATCAGGTCAAATCCGACGCGGTCCACGTAAAACGCAATACCCGCGTCATAGTCGGGCACCAGAATGGCAATGGCATGCAGCTGTTGCGTCACTCGGACCCGCGGGCAGGCTCGGCATCGGGCAGCGAGATATTCGCGACCTGTTCGGCGATGGGATCGTTCGACAGGGGGTGGCGCGTCGCGTCAAACTGGTGCGGATCGCGCAGCGGCTGCCAGCGGTTGCCCGCATAGACTTCCAGCCCCGAAAAACGCGCCTTGTACCCCATCTTGGTCGATCCGGGCACCCAATAGCCAAGATACACATAAGGCAGGCCGGCCTCGCGCGCGATCTCGACATGGTCCAGCACCATGTAGGTGCCCAGCGACAGACGTTCGAGTTCCGGATCATAAAAGGAGTAGACCATCGACAGCCCGTCATCGAGCACATCGGTCAGGCAGGCACCGGTCAGCTCGCCTGTGCCAAGATCGACATATTCCACAATGCGCGACCGCACCGGGGTCTCTTCGATCATGGCTGCAAATTCGAACACGTCCATGTCCGCCATCCCGCCATCGGCATGGCGGCTGTCCAGGTAGGTGCGGAACAGCTCGTATTGGTGTTCCGTCGCCCAAGGCGACGTGGCGCGGCGGTCCAGATGCGCGTTGCGCTTCAGAACTTTCTTCTGGCTGCGGCTGAGCGAAAAGCGGCTGACATCGATCCGGGCCGACAGGCAGGCCGCGCAATCGGCACAGGACGGGCGGTAAAGCACGTTCTGCGAGCGCCGGAACCCCTGCTTGGACAGGGAATCGTTGAGTCGGGTCGCAGAGTCTCCCTGAAGCGCGGTGAACAGCTTACGCTCCATCCTGCCCTCAAGATAAGGGCAGGGCTGAGGCGCAGTCACATAGAACTGCGGAGCGATGGGCAATGTGTGGCGCATGGGTGTCCCGGTCAGGGTTCCGGTCAAGCTTGTTTCAAAAGCCTAGCAACGCGCGCCACAAAGGCAAGGGGCGATTGCGATGCGCGGTTAAAGTCGGCGCCCAAGGCGACGATTGATCGCAACCGTGCCAAGCGCAAGATCGCTCAGCCCCTGACCGCGCGCCGAGGTCGCCATCAGAACAACCGACACGATTTGCAGCAGCGGCAACGCCATCGACACGGTGTAGCCCAGCGTGTGCGCCAGCGCCGTGCCGCCCGACAGCCGCGCGCCGTCGGCCTCGCGCAGTTCGATCGCCATCAGCCGCATCCCCCAGGTTGCCGACCCGCCCGCCAGCGTGGCCCACCGGTAGACAAAGCTGATCGCCAGCCAGAACACAGGCCAAAGAAACAGGCTGAGAAATCCGGTGAAAGGCGTCAGAACCACGCAGATCAGAGTGATCAGCGCAACATCCGCCACCCAGGCCAACAGGCGTTTGGACGGCACGCTTTCATAAAATGCGGGCTGGGTGAGCGGATCGGGTGTGTGCGAAGCGTAGGTCATCAGGGTCTCAACGCGGGGAAGGGGGCTTGGGTTGCGTGCGGGGATCAGTCCTGTGCCGGCGTTCGGTTGGCCGCGGCACGTTCGTCCATGAATTGGTCGAACTCGGACCGGTCCTTGGCCTCGCGCAGGCGGGTGACAAAGCCGTCAAAGCTGTGCTGTTCGCGTTCAAGCCGGTTCAGCAGCTCGGCACGGTAGGCGTCAAAGCTGCGATTGCCGGTGGATTCGGGCTGCGGCACTTGCGGCGTCACTGCCGGCACCTGTGCCGCGGCGGCCGTGCCGCTCAGGATCGCGGGCAGCCGCGTCCACTGCCAGGCAAAGAACGCCGCCAGCGCGATCCCCGCAGGGAAAAAGAACGCCATGGCCACGATCGACACGGGGATGGCAAAGCCGGTGTAAAGCACCATGCCCACAATCAGCACCACGTTCGACGGGCGCGTGGCAGGCGGGGACAGCGGGGTTGGAAGGTCGGCGGTCATGGTCACGGGTAATCTCCGATTGAATGAAATGGGATGCACCTGGCCCGCATCGGTGCGCGGGCCAGGCAAGGCAAGGTTATTTGCCTTTGGTGTCGTCTTCGCCATCGTCGGCGTCATCGTCTTGCGCCGCGTTCCGGGCGCGTTCGTCCATGAACTGGTCAAACTCTGCCTTGTCCTTGGCGGCGCGGAGCCGGTCAAGGAACGCTTCGAAGTTTTCCTGTTCGTCCTGCAGCCGGCGCAGCGTTTCTTCGCGGTAGGCGTCAAAGGCGCTGTTGCCGGTCGACTGCGTCATCATCATGCGGCGTGCGCCGCGGCGGGTCTTGCACGAGGTGCCGAACATGCGTTTGCTCCAGATCATGTAGAACAGAAGGGCGAGCCCAACGGGCCAGAAAAAGATGAAACCCAGAACCATGGCCGCGATCCAGGCACCTTTGCCTTTTTCGTCCAGCCAGGCCTCGGTGCGGGCAAACCAACCCTGAGGCTGGGTGGCATGAGGCGCCATGGGGGCGAGCGTGGTCATATATGTCTCCATCA
>JAHDCH010000047.1:0-10904 GCA_020629995.1 Pseudaestuariivita sp.
ACGATGTTCATCGCCGCGATCAGCACCAGGATCGACAGGATCACGAACATCACGTTGTCCTCGATCTCCAGCGCGCGCAGGAACCCTCCGCTCGCGTCGCGCCATGTCCAGACCAGCGCCAGCTGCCCGCCCGCGCGCAGCAGGTCCAGCGACATCTCGTCCACGCGTTCAGGCTCGGCCACCATCACCTCGAACTCGTCCGCGACGCCCTCTCGGTTGAAATAGCTCTGCGCCTCTTCGAACGGCATGTAGACGCGGGTGCGGTCGATGTCATAGCGCCCTGCGGTAAAGATATAGGTGACCTCGTAGGCCTTGACCCTCGGGCTGGTACCAAAGGCCGTGCGTGCTCCGTTGGGCGAAATCAGGCGCACCCGGTCACCAACCGTGACACCCAGCAGGCGCGCCACACCCGACCCTATGGCAATCCCCTCTCCAAAGCGGGCGATATCGCCCTGGCTCTCTTCGGGGTTGGCTATGCGCGGGATGGTCAGCAGGTCCTGCGGCGCTATGCCAAACACCTCGACGCCTGCGTTGCCGCTGGCGTTGGTGGCCATCACCTGCCCTTTGACCAGCGGTGCGACGCGGATGACGCCGTCCACTGCGCGCAGATCTTCGGCAATTGCCTCGTAATCGGCAATCGTGCGGGTGATCTGGCCGCTTTCGTTGATCTGCTGCTGGTTATAGACCGTCACGTGGGCATTGGCGCCCAGTATGGTGTCGACGAACTCGGCGCGAAAACCCGAGCGTACCGCCAGTGTGACGATCAGCGCGAACACCGCCAGCGTGATCCCGATCAGGCTGATCCAGGTCATCACGCTCACGCCGCCCTCGGCGCGCTTGGCGCGCAAATAGCGCCAGGCGATCATCCACTCGAACGGGGCGAAGGGACCGGGGGTTGCGGCCATGTCTCTGCTCTGCACACTTTTGCTTTTTCTCGGGTCTGCGCCTTTGTGCGCCCAAGGTCAAGCTTTGCGCGTGCCGCCCGGCAGCGAGGCGCGCATGCCAGGGCGCGACGAGCGACCCGTCCTAGAACCGGGCCGCGCGCTTTTGCATCACCGCCATGACGGCTTCCATCTGGTCCGGTTTGCCAATCAACGCCGCCTGCGCCCGGCTTTCCGCCATCAGCACCTCGGCCTCGGTGCCGCTTTCCGCCACCGCCATCAGCGCTTTGGCCGCTTTGATTGCCGACGGGCTCTTTCCGGCAATCTCGCCGGCCAAGTCCGTCGCCCGTGCCAGCGGATCATCGCTCAGCTCGGTGACCAGCCCCCAGCCCAGCGCGGCCTCTGCCGTGAACACCTCACCGGTATAAATCAGGCGGCGCACCACATCGCCGGGCGCCAGATGCGGCAGGCGTGTCATTCCGCCCATGTCCGGGACAAGGCCCCATTTCATCTCCATCACCGACATCTGCGTGGCCGGCTCGGCGATGCGCATATCCGCACCCAGCGCCACCTGCAGACCCGCGCCAAAGCACGTGCCGTGCAGCGCTGCGATCACCGGCACCTCCAGCCGGTGCCAGACCATCGCCACTTCCTGAAAGTCGTTGGTGTCTCCGTGGGTCCGGGTGACCAGCAGCTCTTCCGGGTCCTTGCCCGCAAACCCGGCAAAGCTCGCCACATCCAGACCCGCGGAAAAGCACCGCCCCTCGCCCGTCAGCACCACCGCGCGCACACCGCCCGCCGTGTTCAGCGCCTGCCCCGCCGCGATCAGCTCTTCGATCATCCCGGCGTCAAAGGCGTTCATCTTGTCGCCGCGTGTCAGCGTGACCCGGGCGACGTGGTTGGTGATTTCGGTGCGCACGCGCGGCATCAGGGCTCTCCTTTTCGGCTCGCCCCACTTAACCGCGCCTGCGCGCCTCGTACCAGCCAGACCCTACGGCACAAGCTTGTCGATGGCCCGCATCGCGCCAATCGACTTGTCGTAGACCAGCGTCAGAACCCGCCTCTGGCCCAGCTTGCCCACCACCGGCGCTGCTGCGCGGGCCACCAACGCCGCGCCGCTCATCACCAGAAAAGACCGTCTGTCCATACCTGCACCTCACAACTTGCGAACCGTTCTCATGTAATCACGCCTGCGGTTGGCTTCAACCCACTTGCGCCGCCCCCCTCGCCCGCGTACCCAAATCGCCATGACACATCCGCGCTACACCACCCTTGCCTCCAGCCTTCCGGCCTCTGTTCCTTTTGTCGGGCCCGAGGCGCAAGAGCGTGACATGGGCCGCCTGTTCGATGCGCGCCTCGGCGCCAACGAAAGCGCCTTTGGCCCCTCGCCACGCGCCGTCGCCGCGATGCAGGCCGCCGCCGCCGATGCCTGGAAATACGGCGACCCGACCAACCATGATCTCAAGACCGCTCTGGCGGCCCATCATGGCGTCACGCCTGCGCATATCACCGTGGGCGAAGGCATCGACGGGCTTCTTGGCACCCTGGTGCGCCTTTTGGCCGAACCGGGTGCTTCGGTGGTGACGTCGGACGGCGCCTATCCCACGTTCAACTACCATGTCGCGGGCTTTGGCGCGTCTCTCACCAAGGTCCCCTACCGCGACGATTGCGAAGACCTGCCCGCGCTGATCTCGGCCGCCCGCGACAGCGGGGCTCGGCTGATCTACTTTGCCAACCCCGACAATCCCATGGGCACCTGGGCCCGCGCGGCCGACATCGAAGCCGCCCTCGACACCCTGCCCTCGGGCTGCCTGCTGTGCCTCGACGAGGCCTATGTCGAATTCGCCCCTTCGGACGCCGTGCCGCAGATCGCCGCCGATGATCCGCGCGTGATCCGCATGCGCACCTTTTCCAAGGCCCATGGCATGGCAGGCGCGCGCGTCGGCTATGCCATCGGCGCGCCCGGGCTGATCACCAGCTTTGACAAGGTGCGCAATCATTTCGGCGTGAGCCGGGTGGCCCAGGCCGGCGCTCTTGCCGCGCTCGGGGATGCCGACTGGCTGGATCATGTGCGCGCCGCCACCGCCGAGGCCCGCGCGCGTATCGCGGCGCTTGCCGCCCCGCACGGCCTTGTGGCTTTGCCATCCGCCACCAATTTCGTGACGCTCGACTGCGGGCGGGATGAGGCCTACGCCAAGGCGATCCTCGCCCAGCTTGTCGCGCGCGGCATCTTCGTGCGGATGCCCTTTGTCGCGCCGCAATCGCGCTGCATCCGCGTCTCTGCGGGGCGCCCCGCCGACCTCGACGCCTTTGCCCGCGTCCTGCCCGAGGCGATCGCCGCCGCGCAATCCGGCGCCTGAGCCTTACGGCTGCACGAATTTTTTACTGCACCTTCGCAAATTCGCGCTAAGCTGCCGGTATGAACCGTCCGGTCCAGCCTGCTCCGAACTACACCAATGCCTGCCTTGTCATGGCCGGGCTGAACCTGTTCTGGATCTTTGGCGTGATCTGGGTGCTGATCGGGCTTTGGGCCGTGATGGTCACCGGTTACGCGCTGGACAAGCTGATCTCCTGGCTGGCGCGCCGCCGCGCGCATTAGACCCTAAACCAGCGCCCGTGCTGCGGCCTCCAGCGCGCCGGGCCCATGCGCGATGTCGCAAGCCGTCAGCCCCGCCTCGATCGCGCCCAGCATGCCCATGACCATCCCCGCGCTCACGTGCCCCATGTGACCGAGGCGGAAAAAGCCATGCCACGCCGGGTCATCGGGTTCGGCCATGCCCAGCCCGATCCCCAGCGTCACGCCCGCCTGGCTGTCCGTCCAGTCTCTCAGCCGCGTTGCGCGGTCCTCACCCAGCCGCAGCGCCGTCACCGCGCGCGACCGGTTGGCCCTGTCCGCGATGTTCAGCTCCAGCGGCCCGCCCTTGCTCCAGGCGTCGCAGGCCTCCCAGATCGCGCCGGCCAGCTTTTCGTGCCGTGCCCAGACCGCCTCCATCCCTTCGTCCATCAGCATATCCAGCGCCACGCGCAGCCCATACAGGTGATGGGTCGGCGCGGTGCCGCAGAAATGCTGGTAATAGACCTGCGGATTGGCGCGCGGGGCCCAATCCCAGTACCTGCTGACGCGCGGCATCGCCTGCCGCACGCGGGCCGCCTTTTCGTTGAAAAAGACAAAGCCCAGCCCCGGCGGCACCATCAATCCCTTCTGGCAGCCCGTGACCGTCACATCGGCGCCCCATGCGTCCATCTCGAACCGGTCGCAAGCCAGCGAGGCGATGCAATCGGCCATCAACAGCGCCGGGTGCCCTGCCTGGTCCATCACGCGGCGCAGCGCGACGATGTCGTTGCGCACCGATGTCGCGGTGTCCACGTGCACGGCCAGCACCGCCTTGATCTTGTGGGCCTTGTCCGCGCGCAGCGCCTCTTCGATGCGGGCCATGTCCATCGGGCTGCGCTTGCCGTGGTCGATCAGCTGCACCTCTGCGCCCAGATCGGCGGCCATTTCTCCCCAGCCGATCCCGAACCGGCCCGTGGCGGGCACCAGCACCGTCTCGCCCGGCGCAACCACATTGGCCAGCGCCGCCTCCCAGGCCGCATGGCCATTGCCGATGTAGATCGCCACATTGCCTTCTGTGCGCGCCACGCGCCTGAGGTCCGGCATCAGCGAATGGGTCAGGTCAACCAGCTCTCCGGCATAGATGTTCGGCGCTGGCCTGTGCATCGCCTGCAACACGGCGTCAGGCATGACCGACGGGCCAGGTATTGCCAGGTAGTGCCTGCCGTTTGCCAATGTCATGCGCGTGCTCTCCGCCTTGGTTTCGCGGCGAACCTAACCCGCTGCGCCGCCGCGTCAATCGCTGGCGCGCGCTTGCTATAGCCCCCCCAAGCCTCTACATGCCGCCAGACCCGACCCAAACCCGGACCCTGCCCCGTGCTACGCCGCCTCTGGACCTATATCGAAGACCGCGAGCGCAAGCTGCGCCGCTCCTTCGGGCGGGACATCACCACGCCCAAGGGCCGCTTTTGGGCCAAGGTGCATTACCATGTCTTTGACCATGCCTTCCTGCGCATCCTCTGGACCAACTTCTACCAGATCGCTCCCGGCGTTTACCGCTCCAACCACCCCACGCATGCGCGGTTCGAGAAATACGCCGCCATGGGCATCAAAACGGTGGTCAACCTGCGTGGGACCGATCCGCAATCGTTCCACATCCTCGAGGTCGAAAGCTGTGCCAAGCTGGGCCTGACGCTGATCAACACCAAGCTGCACGCCCGTGACGCGCCCTCTCGCCGCCGCCTGCTCGAGGTGATCTCGGCCCTGCGCGCCGCCGAGCGGCCGATGATGTTCCACTGCAAATCAGGCGCCGACCGCGCCGGCATGGTTGCGGCGATGTACCTGATGATCTTCGAAAACGTGCCCGTCGCCGAGGCCAAGCAGCAGCTGAGCCTCAAGTACCTGCACCTCAAGTCCACCGCCACGGGCATCCAGGATTATATCCTCGATGTCTACGAGGCGCGCACCGCCCGCGCGCCCATCGGGTTCGAGGATTGGATTGCCACCGAATACGACAAACAGGCGATCAAGGACGGCTGGGCTTTGAAAACGCCGCCCGATCAGGTCATCATGCCCGCATGACCGGTTCTTCGGACCATTCCCGCGGCCTGCTGCGCTGGCTCTGGACGCGTTATTTGCGCCACTACAAGGGCACCTTGCTTCTGGCGATGGTGTTCATGGCGATCGAAGGCGCGATGTTCGGCTTTCTGGCCCGCATGATGAAGCCGATGTTCGACCAGCTGGCCGGCGGCGGCAGCATGGCTCTGCTGACCTGGATCGCCATCGTGATCTTTGGCGTCTTTTCTATCCGGGCGGTCGCCTCGGTGATCGGCAAGGTGCTGCTCACGCGGCTGGGCCAGCACACCGCCGCCGACATCCGGCAGGACCTTCTGGCGCATCTGATGACGCTGGACATGGCGTTTCACACCGACAACCCGCCCGGCGTCCTGATCCAGCGCGTCGAAGGCGATGTGAACGCGGTCAACCGCGTCTGGACCACGATCATCACTGGCGCGGGGCGCGATGTGGTGGCTTTGATCGCGCTGTTTTCGGTTGCGGTCTGGATCGATCCGGTCTGGTCCCTGATCGCCCTCGTTGGCGCGCCCTTGCTGGTCGCGCCCGGCGCGATCCTTCAACGGTTCGTGCGGGGCAACGCGCGCACCGCCCGCGATCTGGCCGCGCGCCTGTCGGGCCGCCTGTCCGAAGTGTTCTCCGGGCTGCAGGCCATCAAGCTCAACCAGCTCGAAGACTACCAGTCGCAGCGCTATGCCGAGCTGACCCGCACCCGCGTCAAGACCGAGATCCGCACCCAGTTCGGGGCCGCCTCGGTGCCCGCTCTGATCGACATCATGTCCGGCATCGGCTTTGTCGGCGTTCTGGTCTACGGCGGGGGCGAGATCCTCTCGGGCGAAAAGACCGTTGGCGATTTCATGGCCTTTTTCACCGCTCTGGGCCTTGCCTTTGAACCGCTGCGCCGGCTGGGGGCCGTGTCGGGCGCCTGGCAGGTGGCCGCCGCCGCGATCGAGCGTATCCGCGAACTGCTGGCCGCGCGCCCTTCGATCACGTCGCCCGCCGCGCCCCTGCCCGCGCCCTCGGGCGACATGGATGTGCGGTTCGACGGCGTCAGCCTCAGCTATGGCGACACGCAGGTGCTGCGCGATGTGACATTCACCGCGCCCGCGGGCAAGACAACCGCCCTCGTGGGGGCTTCGGGCGCAGGCAAGACGACGCTCTTTGCCGCGCTGACCCGGCTGGCGGATCCTCAGGCCGGGCGCGTCCTTCTGGGCGGCACCGCGACCACAAACCTCAGCCTCGATGACCTGCGCGCCCGCCTTTCGGTCGTGAGCCAGGATGCTGCGCTCTTTGATGACAGCCTTCTGGAAAATCTGACCTTTGGCGTGGATGTCCCGGCAGAACGGCTCGACGCCGCCTTGAAAGCCGCCCATGTGTCCGACTTTTTGCCGCGCCTGCCCGATGGCCTGCACAGCCCCGTTGGCCCGCGCGGCACGTCGCTCTCGGGTGGCCAGCGTCAGCGCGTGGCGATCGCCCGCGCCCTCTTGCGCGACACGCCCGTGCTGCTGCTGGACGAGGCGACCTCGGCCCTTGATGCCCAGTCGGAAAAGGTGGTGCAGGCGGCCCTGACCGAATTGTCGCGGGGGCGGACCACCCTTGTCATCGCGCACCGGCTGTCCACCATCCGCGAGGCCGACCAGATCATCGTGATGGACCAGGGCCGGGTGGTTGCGACCGGCACACATGACGCTCTTCTGGCGGCAGGCGGCGCCTATGCCAACCTGCATGCGCTTCAGGCCGGCATCGGCTGATCCCGCCTAGCCGCCGCGCCGATAGGCCCGCGCCAGACCTTCGGGATCGGCGCCCGCCATATACTGCACCAGCGTCATCAAGTTGCGCCCTCCCCGCCGCAGCCAGCCTTGCGTGCGGTACTTCTCCGCCGACGTAACAGCCACCGCCTCGAGCGCAACCAGTTGCCCCTTTAGCGACCGCGCAATCGCCACGTCCTCCATCAAGGGCTGATCGGGATAGCCGCCCACCGCGTCGTACAAGGCCCGTGGCAGGCACAGCCCCTGATCCCCGTATGGCAGGCCAAACAGGCGCGACCGCAGGTTCGCCCAGCCGGCGACCCTGCGCGCCGCACCGCTGCCGTCATCAAAGGCCAGCCGGAAATATCCCGCCTTGCCGCTGGCCAGATGGCGCGCCACCACGTCCGACCACCCCGGCCCAAGCTGTGTGTCCGCATGCAGCGCCAGGATATGCGCGCCTTGGCTTGCCGCCACCCCTGCCCTCAGCTGACCACCCCGCGATGGTTCAGCCGTGACCAGCCTTGCGCCCAGCTCTTCGGCGATGTCCCGCGTTCCGTCGTCCGAGCCTGCATCGGCGATCACCATCTCCCGGATCAGCCCCGCCTCGATGCCCTCCATCAGCGCCGCCGCACAGCCGGGCAAGGCCCGAGCCGCGTTCCGCGTGGGGATCACCACCGAGAGAGGCGCTGCCATGGCTGATTTTCCGCTTTAGATTACCCGTCCAGCGCTTATATCAGCCGCAGGCCGACAGGAAAGACACCGCACCATGACCACAGGTTCCGATCCCCGCTCGCTCATCCTGATCTCGGGCCCCGATGCGGCCGAGTTTCTGCAGAACCTCGTGACCAATGATGTCACCCGGGCCTCTTCCGGTCTGGTCTATGCGGCTCTGCTGACGCCTCAGGGCAAATATCTGGCCGATTTCTTTATCAGCCAGACCAGCGACGGCTACCTTCTGGATTGCAGCACTGCTCAGGCTCCGGGCCTTGTCGCGCGGCTGTCCATGTACAAGCTGCGCGCCGCGGTCGAGATTTCGGACAGCCCTCTTTTCGTGTCCCGCGGCACCGGTCCGGCTCCGTCCGGCGCTCTTGCCGATCCGCGTCACCCGTCTCTGGGCTGGCGGCATTATTCTTCGTCCGCCCTGCCCGATGACGGCACCGATTGGGACGCTTTGCGTGTCGCCGCCTGCGTGCCTCAGGCCGGGGCCGAGCTGACGCCCGACAGCTATATCCTCGAGGCAGGGTTCGAACGGCTGGGCGGGGTGGATTTCCGCAAAGGCTGCTATGTCGGGCAGGAAGTCACCGCCCGCATGAAACACAAGACCGACCTTCGCAAAGGCCTGGCCACGGTTTCGGTTTCGGGAGACGCCGCTGCGGGCGATACAATCACCCTTGGCGGCAAATCGGTCGGCACCTTGCACACCCGGTCCGGAGACCGGGCCATCGCCTACCTTCGGTTCGACCGGGCCGGCGATGGCATGACCGCCGGCTCGGCCCGTGTTGCTCTGGATTAGGCGCGCTCTGAATATTCCATCGTCTCGGTGTTCACGACGATCATCTCGTCCTGACCGATGAACGGCGGCACCATCACCTTGATCCCGTTGTCCAGCACCGCCGGCTTGAAACTGTTGGCCGCGGTCTGGCCTTTGACCACCGGCTCGGTCTCGACGATCTGGCAGGTCACCTTCTGCGGCAGCGTCGCGTTCAGCGCTTCTTCCTCGTAGAACTCGACAACGATTGTCATCCCGTCCTGCAGGAACGGACGCCGGTCTCCAAGGATCTCGGCCGGCAGCTCGATCTGTTCATAGGTTTCGGCATCCATGAACACCAGCATCCCGTCGCTTTCGTACA
Organism: Pseudaestuariivita sp.; assembly: GCA_020629995.1. Taxonomy (GTDB): domain Bacteria; phylum Pseudomonadota; class Alphaproteobacteria; order Rhodobacterales; family Rhodobacteraceae; genus Pseudaestuariivita. Next base: position 9,104 of record JAHDCH010000047.1, read on the forward strand.
GGAACTGCTGGTCCTTCTGCTCCAGGCGCACGCGCTCGACCTTGTCGGCGCTGCGGAACCGTTCGTTCAGCTTGGACCCGTTGCGCAGGTTGCGCAGCTCGACCTGGGCAAAGGCGCCGCCCTTGCCGGGCTTGACGTGGTCGACCTTGACCGCCGCCCACAGGCCATCATTGTGCTCCAGCACGTTCCCGGGACGGATTTCATTTCCATTGATTTTCGGCATTGTGGCTAATTTATGGCATTTGGTTGATCGGATGTTGGCGGCACCTATATCTATGCTGCCGAACGGGCGCAAGCGCGCCCATTTCGTGCTGCGCTCGCAGCAAGTCATGCAACCCCTGCATAGGTGCTATGCAACAACGGGGTATCCGAATCGGTCGTGATGGGTCATAAGAGCGCTCACGTCTGAAACACAAGAGCAAGAACAAGGACGACGAGATGAGAGATTTCGTTGACGGTACCGCATACAATTCCGAACAGGGCAACCGTGCCCGGAAACTGTTTGCGGCCGTGGTACTGGCGGCGCTGGATGATGCGATCGCAGATGACAAAAAGTACGGTAACGGCCCCGAACAGATCGCCCGCTGGGCGCGCTCGCGCGATGGGCGCGAAGTGCTGTCCTGCGCCGGGATCGACCCGAACGAACGCGTTGTGTCCGGCCTGATGGAGTTTGTCTCCAAAGGCGTGCGCACGTCTGTCGCGCTGTCGCGCGAGGAAAGCGAACGTCGCAATGCCGCGCTTCAGAAAGAAGCCGCGTAACCCTTCCGCGACACGCCTGAACTTCAAAACCGCCCGGTCCTGCCAGACCGGGCGGTTTTGCTTTGGGGCCTTGATGCAGGCCGCCTCGCCTAGCTGAGAAAGCTGAACCACACGCCGGTCACCCACAGCTGCAGGGCCAGCGCCACGGCCAACACCGCGATCCATCCCCAGGACCGGATGCGCCAGGCCGCGAGGCCCGCCAGCACCACCGACAGAGCCGCCTCGATCGGGCTGATGATACCAGCATGGTGGCGATGGTCCCAATAGCTGACAGGGCTTTCGAACACCCAATCCGTCAACGGCCAGAAATGCGCGCGTCCGTCGTCGTGGTGCAGCGGGAAATCCAGCGCGATGTGCAACAGCCCTGCCCCGGCAAAGGCCGCCGCAACCGGCCACCGCCGCCACAGCGCCAGCGCAAAGGCCCCGCCCCACAGCAGCGCCGAATTGTCGATCGCAAAGACGGTTTGCCAGGCGTTTGAAAAGTACAGCTGATCGAACACGACGCTGGGCGGGATCTGCAATATCCACAGCGACACACCGGCCATCAGATACAGCGACAGGTCCGGCGCAAGCCCCCCCAGCGCTGCGGCCAGAATGGTGCCGCGCCTTTCAGGACGGCCAAAGGCGGCGATGCCAAAAATCAGATGCGCGGGCGTGTTCAAACCGCGCCCCTCACCGACACGCGGCGCACAGGGTCAATCGATTTCCTGGCTCGCCAGGGCACGGTGAATCTCGCGGCGGACCAGTTTGCGCACGTTCCGGGTGATCTTTTCACCCAGCGCGCCCTGCAATTCCTCGCGGACGATCTCGGCGACCAGATCGCGCAGCGTCTCTTCGTCCAGCTCGATGCCATATCCGCTGTCCTGCGGCGGCAGGTCTTGTTCCGCCTCACGCGCGGCTCGGCGCGGCAGCGGCGTGACCTCGGCGGATGCAGGCTCTTGAATGGGATCGTTGCCCAGTTCCGGCTCGAACTCGCCCGCGCCGCGATTCATCAGGCGCTCAAGCTGAGCGATGCGCTGGGTCAGCTCCGATTTCTCGCCCA
>JAHDCH010000047.1:11004-13684 GCA_020629995.1 Pseudaestuariivita sp.
GCAGCCTCGTCCAAAGCTTCAGATCCGTGTCCGTCCTCATCCGCGCCAGCCACTTCAGCCTCAGCTTCGCCGCTCTCTGCGCTGTCCGGCTCTGCGGCTTGCTCCTCTGCCCCGGTATCAACCTGGTCTTCGGACGCACCCGCCTCGTCGGATGTATCAACGTCATCCTTCAGCACCCGCAGCGCGGGCGTCAGAACCAGCCGTTCAGGAATGGCCGCTTCGGCCCCCGGCTCTGGCGCATCGTCCGGCTTCGCCTCGGGAACCGCCATGGCCTTGGCGATTGCCTCAGCCTCTGCGTCCCAGTCGCGCGCGTCTTCGCCATTCGGCTCGGCATCCGCAGACGCCGGCGCATCGCGCCCATCCTCCGAGATCAGGCGACGGATAGAGGACAGCACGTCCTCAATCTCAACATTCGTAACGGGTTCCGACATATGCGTGGTGACCACTCTTTCCTCGCCCGCAGCATAACCCGGGTTGGAGCGTCACACAACAGATAGAGCCAATTCTACGGTTTTGGCGGTTATTGTTTACCAAGCGCGTCCAGTACGCGGTCCAGTTTCTCGCCCTGCTTGGATTTGACCGGCGCATCCTTGACCAGGTTGTAATAGGCCGCCGGGTCATACTGGCGGACCGGCAAATGCAGATGAGTCGCGGTCAGCAGGCCCATCGCCGACAGTACCGTGTAGGCGGCGATGTATTCGTCGACCCCCGCCGAAATCGCCGCGGCCTGCGCATTCAGCAGCTCCTGCTCGGCATCCAGCACGTCCAGCGTTGTGCGCGCGCCCAGCTTGGCCTCTTCCCGCACGCCCTGAAAGGCGACGCGCGCGGCGCGGATCTGTTCCTGGTTGGCTGCGGCAGTCGCCCGGGCAACGCGCAGCTGCGACCATGCGATGCCCACGTTCTGCGCGACGTTGTGGCGTACCGTGTGCAGCTCTCCGCGTGACGCATCGCGCCGCGCCTGCGCCTGCCTCAGCAAGGCCGACAGCCGCCCGCCCTGGTAAATCGGGCCGCCCGCGTTCAGCGACAGCGATCCAAATTGCGTATCATCCTGCAGCGACAGGCTGCTTGACGCCCCCACGCGGCCTTGCAGGGTCACCGTTGGCTTCATCGCAGCTTCGGCCCGCAGGATGTTGATATCAGACACCTTTACCGCGCGCTGTGCGGCTTCCATGTCGGGATGGGTGCGCAGGGCAATGGCTTTTGCGGCGTCTTCGGATTTGGCCGTCTTGGGCAGGCTGCGCGGCGGTGTCAGCGTGCCGGGACGCCGCCCCACCACGGCTGCGTATTCCTCTCTTGCCTGCTCCAGCGCGCCTTCCGACGCGGCCAGCAGCGATTGCGCGCTCGCCAGCCGTGCCTCGGCCAGCGCCACGTCGGTGCGCGTCACTTCACCCACCGCGAACCGGTCCTGCGCCGCGCGCCTCTCCTGCCGCAAGAGCCGCAGGTTGTTGCGCCGCAGTGACACGTTCTCGACCTCGCGCCGGACGTTCATGAATGCCCGCACCGCCCGCAGCAGCACCTGTTGCTCCAGCGAAATCAGCCGCGCCCGCGTCGCCAGCACCGTTTCCTTGGTTGCGTCGATCGCCAGACGGTTGGCGCCAAAGTCGATCAGCGTCAGCTCGGCCGTGACCGAGATCTCGGCCTGCGTGTTGGCGGTGTAGGAATTGCGGAACCCTGTCCGCACGTTGTTCGACTGGCTCCAGGTCCGCCCGACCGACCCGGCCCAGCTGACCACCGGTCGCAGCGCCGAGACCGCGATGGCCACGTCTTCATCCGCAGCGCGCAGCAGGGCGCGGTTCTGATCCAGAAGCCCCGAATGGCTGTAGGCCCCGACAAGAGCGTCCGCCAGCGTCTCGGCTGCGGCCATGGGGGCTTGGGCCGCGACAGCCAGCGCCAGCGCCAGCCCTCCGCTTGTCCGTTTGATCCAGGTCTTCATGGCCGCCACATCCTTTGATCTGTCCAGACGCCGGCCCGGGAGGCTTACAGCACGAAGCCCGTGCTTTGCTCGAACCCGGGCAGCACCGGCGCCGTTGCGTTGAACGCAAACCGCCAGGTGATCGATCCGTCGATTTTGTATCCAATCTTCACGATGCCTAGCGCACCGTCCATGAACAAAGCGATAATGCGCCCGCCGTCTTTCAGCTGGGCCTCGATCGCTTCGGGCATGACCTCGACCCCGCCTTGCAGGAAGATCGCGTCATAGGGGCCGTGTTCCGCGGCACCCTCGGCCAGCGGCCCGGCCTGCACGATCACGTTGTCCGCGCCATTCTGCGTCAACGTGGCCTGCGCTTCTTCCGCGCGGTCCTCGTTGTCCTCAACCGCGACAACCGCCTCGGCCATGCGCGCCAGCACCGCCGAGGAATAGCCCAGACCGCAGCCCAGATCGAGCACCAGCTCGTCGCCCTGCACGTCCGCTGCGTCCAGCATCTTGGCAAAGGTCCTCGGCTCCAGCACCACGCGGCCTTCGCCCAGCGGCACCGCCTCGCCCACATAGGCGGTTGCGGCAAAATCCCCGGGCACGAAAGCCTCGCGCGGGACAGCCAGCATCGCGTCGATGATCGGGAACTTGGTCACGTCGGAAGGTCTGACTTGCGTGTCCACCATCATCAGGCGGCGGGCGGCGAAATCGGTCATCACATCAGCACTCATGTGTATCTGTCGGCGTTTCCCCTGTATGGACCGC
>JAHDCH010000048.1 GCA_020629995.1 Pseudaestuariivita sp.
CAGAAGGCCGATCACATATCCAACAGGGCGCATATCGAACATGGCCCCAGCCGTGGCCCAGCCCCCCGCCGCTGTCAAGACTGGCCCGTTATGCGCCACGGCCTGACCTTGCGGAGTGCGTGCCGCACGCATCCCTCATGTGGGGGCAGGCCCCCACACCCCCGTCTGGCGCAAAGGTCCAACGGCGCGGCCCGGATATGCCAGCGGGCGGGGATGCAGCAAAGACCCCCCGGCCCGGGGCCTGCCTATTGCGGAGGCACCAGCCGGGTGACGCCGACCGCGGCGGCCCGGGCGAGATCCTGATCGAGGGACATGGGCACGTATTCGCCCCGCCGCCACAAGACGCCCAGATCATCGTAGTGGCGCGAGAACAGGTGCCCTGACTGGCCGGTGGCGGTCACAAAGACCGAACTGTCGGGGTCGAGAAAGTCGTACACGCCGCGGTAGCCCGCCGCGTGCACGTTGAGGAACGGGTTGGGGCCGGTGCCCAGCGTCTTGCCCCGTTGCAGCGTGTTGTCGCCGCCGCTGGTGGATTGGCGCACGTTGACGAAATAGCGCAGGATCGGCACTTCGCCCAGAACCGGGTGGTCATGGGTGGCCTGATGCGCATCGCCCCAGCGCAGGCTGCTCAGCTGGGTGCCGTAGGTGTCGCCGATCCAGACCAGAGCATCGTCGAGGGCGCGGCGGGCGATGTCCGGGCAGGTTTCGACCACGGCGGACTGGATCACGTCGCACCACACCCCTGCCCCGTCCACATCGCGGAACACGCGTTCGATGAACAAGGGCTCGACATGGGTGAATTCGCGCGCAACCGCGCCCAGCTCGTCGCGGATCAGGCGATCCTGCAGCGCGCGCATCCACGCGGCATACAGCAAGGGTTCGGGCAGGTGTTCGTTCATCTCGCCGTTCCAGTCGGCCAGCAGCGCCAGGGCGTCCTGGCGCAGGCGCTCGGGCGTGCCAGAGGGCGCGGCTTCGCCGGTGAACCACAGCTCGGCTCCGACCAGAGGCAGGATCGCGCGCGCGGTAAAGCTGACCGTGTCGAGCTGCGCCTCGATAAAGCTGTCGCGGGTGTGCACCTCGCGCGACTGCATCAGCCGTTCCCAGCGGCGCACGCGCTGGCTGTCGCCCCATTTGTAGCTGACATGCAGCGGGAACGGCCGCTCGACCAGTTTGTTGTTGGTGTTGCCGACGATGCCGCCGACGGGGGCCGCAAAAGACGGGTTCGACGCATAAGGCAGCCGCCCCTGCCAGCGGTTGGCCGAGATCCAGCCGGGGGCCGGGATGCGGCCCTGGCTTTGGTGGCCTTCGGCGCGCCGGGGCATGGCGCCGACCATCTGCATCGCCACGTTGCCCTGCGAATCCGCCAGAGTCAGGTTTTGCGACGGGGCGACAAACAATTCGCCCGCCGCCATTCCTTCGGTCACGTCCTGCGCCCGCATCATGGCGAGGCCCGCGCTCATCGTGGTGTCGCGCGGGCTGAGCGCCGTCCAGCTGAGCGCCGCCACATGGCCCGGCGGCGTGATCGTGTCGATGTCATAGACCGACCCGGGCAGCACCGGGCCATTGCCGGTCCAGCGCAGGGTCAGGGTCACCGGTTCTTCGTCCTTGATCTGGACGATCGACTTGCGGGTGCGGAACGGCTCGAACCCGCCGGGGACGGCGACCTCTTCGGGATTGTCCGGGTTCAGCCGTTCGATGAACAGGTCCTGATCGTCGAGATAGCTGGAGGTGATCCCCCAGCCCAGAGCGCGGCTGCGCCCGGCCAGAACCAGAGGCATGCCGGGAATGGTGCCGCCGATCACGCCGCCCGTCTCAAGCTCGAGCCGGGCGAGGTACCAGATGGTGGGCGCGGTCAGCCCCAGATGCGGGTCGTTGGCCAACAGAGCTCCGCCGCTGGCCGAACGCGTCATGGCCGCCGCCCAGCCGTTGGACGCCCCCGCCAGCCCGCGCCGGGGCAAGGGATCAAGCGGGTGGCGCGGGGCGCGCGCCAGAGCAAAGCCCTGCCCCAAGGCCCCCGGCACCAGAGCCGCATAGGCCGGCAGCGCAGCCGTGCCCGAGCCCGGGATATCGGGCATCAGGTCGGCGAGCCGGGCCTCGTCGCTCAGCAGCAGCGACGCGCGGGCGCGCAGGACTTCGTTTTCCAGATGTCCCGACAGCTGCAGCGCCATCAGTTTCAGGATCGCCACCGAATCGGCGGGCTTCCACGGAGCCAGCGCCCCCGGAAACAGAAAGAATTCGGGCGCCCCGCGCCCCAGAGCGTCGCGGTTGATCTCGTCAATGCGGGCGTTCACCCCGGCGCTGTAGGCCTGCAGAGCTGCCAGCGTTTCGGGCGTTTGGGCTGCGACCGACTGCACCGCCAGAGGATACAGGTCAAGCCGGCGCAGCAGCGTGTCGGTCTGCAGGGTGCGGCGGCCGAAGACCTCGCTCAGCCGTCCTTGCGCGGTGCGCCGCATGGTCATCATCTGCCACAGCCGGTCCTGCGCATGGGCATATCCCAGCGCCAGAAACACGTCCGCGTCGCTGGCGCCAAAGATATGCGGCACGTTGGCGTTGTTGCGCACGATCTCGACTTCGGCGCCAAGACCGACGGCGGGCAGTGTCTTGGTGTAATCCGGCAGCGACCGCGAGGCGAGGTAATACACCCCCAGCACCACGAGAACCGCCACCACCACGGCGGCGCCTGTCAGCCTGAGCAGCCAGCGAAACATCAAACCCATATGCACACCCTTGCCTTGCGCTTCTCTGCGTTACATGGCTTGGGCAGGAAAATGCAATGCAATGAGAGGGAACGCGCCAATGGCAAAGCTGGCATTCTTGGGATTGGGTGTGATGGGCTATCCGATGGCGGGGCACCTTGCCGCCGCGGGCCACGAGGTCACCGTCTACAACCGCACCACGGCCAAGGCCGAGGCCTGGGCGGCCGAACACGGCGGCGCGCATGCCGCCACCCCGGCCGAGGCCGCAAGGGGCGCCGACATGGTCATGGCCTGCGTCGGCAACGATGACGACCTGCGCGGCGTCTGCCTTGGCGAGGACGGAGCCTTTGCCGGGATGGGCGAGGATGCGGTCTTTGTCGACCACACGACCGTGTCGGCCGCCGTCACCCGAGAGCTGTACGAAGCGGCAAAGGAAAAGGGGCTGCATTTTGTCGATGCGCCGATTTCGGGCGGTCAGGCAGGGGCCGAGAACGCACAGCTGGTGGTGATGTGCGGAGGCGACCAGCCCGCCTATGACCGGGCCGAGCCGGTGATCGACGCCTATGCCAAGCTGTGCAAGCGTCTGGGCGACAGCGGCGCGGGCCAGCTGACCAAGATGGTCAACCAGATCTGCATCGCAGGGCTGGTGCAAGGCCTGTCCGAAGGTCTGCATTTTGCCGAAAAGGCGGGGCTGGACGGGCGCGCGGTGGTCGAGGTGATCGGCGGCGGCGCGGCTGGATCGTGGCAGATGGTGAACCGCTACGAGACGATGCTGGACGACGAATTCAACCACGGCTTTGCCGTCGACTGGATGCGCAAGGATCTGGGCATCTGCCTCGCCACCGCCAATGAAACCGGAGCCTCGCTGCCGGTCACGGCGCTGGTCGATCAGTTCTACAAGGACGTGCAAAAGCTGGGCGGCGCGCGGTGGGACACATCCAGCCTGATCAAGCGGCTGCGCGCGCTGGACGGCTGACCAGGGCACGACGCCGCCTGCCCGCCCAAGACCGCAAACGCGGCCCAGGGCGGGCGGCAAGGCCCGTCAGGCGCGCAAACGGGTGCCCGAAGGATCAAAAGGCGGCGCGGGCAGGATGGTCGCCCCGTGCGGGCGGCCCAGCACCATCACCTCGACCCGGTCGCCGGCCTGAGCGCCGCGCACATAGCCAAGCGCCAGGGATTGCCCGACGGAATAGCCATACGCGCCCGAAGTGACGCGGCCGATCCCGGCGCCGTCCCTGAAGATCGGCTCGCCCCCCGTCGCGTCGGCGTTCGAGGCGGTCACATCCGCCGCGTCCAGCGCAAGGATCACCAGCTTTTCGCGCGCGCGATTGGCCATGACTTTGGCGCAGGCGGCCTTGTTCAGGAAATCCTTGTCCATCTTGCACAGCCGGTCGAGGCCCACTTCCTGAGGCCAGTATTCGGGCGAGTATTCGCGCGACCAAGACCCATAGCCCTTTTCGATGCGCAGCGACATGAGCGCCCGCGCGCCCACCGGCCCCGCGCCCAGATCGCGGCCAGCATCGAGCAGCGCTGAGTAAAGCGCCATCTGGTCCTCGGTCCGGCAGTGCAGCTCCCAGCCCAGATCGCCGGTGAAGGACACGCGCAGGGCCAGAACCTCGATCCCGGCAAGGGTGATCATGGCCGAGCGCATGAACGGGAAATCGGGCGTGGCCAGAGAGGCATTGGTCAGCCGCTGCAGCAATTCACGGGAACGCGGGCCGGCGACGTTGAAGCCGCAATAGGCGGTGGTCATGCTGTGAAACGTGGTGCCGGCGGGCAGAGGTACGGATTCGTAGAACCGGCGCTGGTAATCTTCGGCCATGCCCGAAGAGATCACCCAGAATTCCTCATCCCCGGTGCGGGTGACGGTGGCATCGCCCGCGATGCCGCCCCGCACGCCGATCAGCGGCGTCAGGCAGGACCGGCCCACGGCGCGCGGCATGCGATTGGCGAAGACGGCGTTCAACCAATCCTCGGCCCCCGGCCCCGCCACGCGGTATTTGGCAAAGTTCGAGATGTCGATGATCCCGGCGCGGTCGCGCAGCATGCGGCATTCGGCGCCGACGGGGCCCCACCAGTTCTGGCGGGTAAAGCCGTTGGTGTCAGACGCGCCGGGCGTATCGGCGAACCACTGGGCATGCTCCCACCCGGTATTGAGGCCAAAGACCGCGCCCATCTCGGCTTGCATCTCGTAGATCGGGCGGGTGCGGCAGGGGCGGCCTGCGGCGCGCTCTTCGTTCGGGTAGTGGATGGCGAAGCGGTGGGCGTATTGGTCGGCCACGCGGGCCTTGGTGAAGGCGGCATCGGCCCAGTCGCCAAAGCGGGCGATGTCCCAGGCGAACATGTCATACTGCATCTCGCCTTCGATGATCCATTGCGCCGCCATCAGGCCCATGCCGCCCGATTGGGAAAAGCCGGGGATGATGCCGTTGCAGCAGAAATAGCCCTGTTTGCCCGGCACCGGCCCCATCAGGACGTTGCTGTCGGGTGACCAGATCATCGGGCCGTTGATCACCCGTTTGATCCCCGCCGTGCCCACAACCGGCACGCGGTCGATGGCGCGCATCATGTTGTCCTCGATCCGCTCCAGATCGTCGGGGAAAAGGTCATGCGCGAAATCCAGAGGCGTGCCGTCTTCGGCCCAGAAGCGCACGTCGCGTTCATAAGCGCCGATCAAGAGGCCCTTGCCCTCTTGCCGCAGGTAATATTCGCCATCGCGGTCGGCCACCGAAGGGAGACGGTCTGGCATGCCTTCGATCTGGGCAATGCTCTCGGTCACGAAATACTGGTGTTCTGTGGGCTGCAGAGGCAACGTCAGCCCGGCCAGAGCGGCGACCTCGCGCCCCCAGAGGCCGGCGGCATTGATGATCCAGGGCGTGGCGATGTCGCCTTTGGGCGTGCGCACGATCCACGACCCATCGGGTTGCTGGTCGGTGGCCGTCACAGGGGTAAAGCGGTGGATTTCCGCGCCGCGCTGGCGGGCGCCCACGGCATAGGCGTTGGTCACGCCCGAAGGGTCGACATTGCCGCCGTCGGGTTCGAACATGATGCAGCGGATGCCGTCGAAATTGACCAGCGGATGCAGGCGCTCGGCCTCGTCGCGGGTGACCTCGTGAAAGTTCATGCCGTAGAGTTTGGCCTTGGCGGCCTGCAGGCGCAGCTGATGCTCGCGCGCTTCGGTCTGCGCCAGATAAAGCGAGCCGGGCTGGAACACGCCGCACGATTGCCCTGTCTCTTCCTCGAGCGCATTGTAGAGGGTCATCGTGTAGTGCTGGATGCGGCTGATGTTGGTGCTGTCGTGCAGGCCGTGGATGTTGGCCGCCGCGTGCCAGGTGCTGCCCGAGGTCAGCTCGTTGCGCTCGAGCAGGACCACATCGGTCCAGCCCAGTTTGGTCAGGTGATAGAGGATCGAGCACCCGATCACCCCGCCGCCGATCACCACCGCCTGTGCCCTGTCCCGCATGCCCCTGCCTCGTGTTGCTCGCCTGTGGGTCCAAGGCTAATGCGCAGCGCGCGACATACGCGCCGGTTCCCGACATTTTCAGGTCAGGCCGCGCCCGAAGCTTTTTGAGGGGCATGCGAGGCCAGCCGATCCCGGTCAGGCCCAAACTCAAGAGCACCAAGCCCGCGCTGGGCGCTGATCAGGCGCGCCTGAGTGGCAGCCTGCGCCAGCGCCGCGTCAGGGTGCCTCTCGAGCGCCGAGAGCGCCTTTTGCAGCTGGATCTGAACGGTGAGGTCTGACGCGCCATAGCGCGCAACGGGGCCATAAAGGTCATCAATCAGGTCCGAAGGATCGATGGGCCGCACATAGAGGCACGGGAAATCGGGCGCGCGATCGCCTTGGGTTTCATCGCGGTAGAGCGTCAGGATGCGCAGGCCGCGGGTGATCACGTCAACCGCCGTTCCGGGATCATTGATGCCGGGGGACAGAGCCTTGGCCGCGATCTCAGACAGGACGACAAGGCCAAAGCGCGGATCCTGCTCATGCAGGCGCACATCGCCCAGCACGACAAATTCGTCCAGACCATCGCGCAGCGCATCAAGATGATCGCCCCGCGCAGCCAGCAATGGTGCGCCCTTGGCCACCCAGTCGCCCGGGCTGGCCAAAAGCCAAACCGTCAGACCCTTGTCTTTGCAAAAGGCGTTCAGCGCTTCTAGGTAGATGGTTTGCACATATCCGGTCTGCGGGGCCATGACGCGTTGCGCCTCATCCGGCGCGGCGCCGGTAAAGGGCCGCGCTCCCAGACAGGGCTGATCGAACCGGTCGCTCAGGCCAGCGCAGGTGATCTGCTCGACCTCGCGGGTCGAGGCAAGAAGAGAGCCGAAGGTTTGCAAATGCAGAACCCAGCGGATCAGCGAGACCGCCATGTAGATCAACACCAGAACGGTCACCGCAAAGAGCACCGTCGCCGCATCGTCGGGGAAAACCCCCAGCTCGCGCAGCACGATCCCCATCAGCGCATAGACCCATGCGCCGATGAAGGTCGCCAGCGTGTGCAGCGTCACCTCGTCCTGCATGGCAAGCCGGTGGATGCGCGGCGTCCATTGCGAAGAAACGTTGTTGAACACGGTGACCATGACCGTCAGCGAAAAGATCGTCACCGACAGCATCGCGCCTGCGATGATATTCAGCAGGCGGTCGGCAGCCTGCCCTGTCAGGCGGGTCTGCATCTGTTCGGGCAAGAGCAATTCGACCGGCTGCGTCAGCGCCATGGCCAATACCGCCAAGGCCCCCATCAGCAGAACCCGCACCCAAAGCTTGCGCCAATAGTGCAGCGCCTTGCGCGCCAAAGTGTGCGGGAGTTCGAGAAACTGGATCACGGTATGGCCCCTTCCCGACACCAACGGTCGGTTTCGCCACTTGGTTCCCCGCGCAGGCGTGGCTAGGCTGCGGCGAAACATGACCGGAATGCGAGGGGCAGCATGGCTGAGACGACACGGGTGGCGGTGATTGGTGGCGGGGTTGTGGGGTGCAGCGTGCTCTACCACCTGACCAAGCTGGGCTGGTCCGATGTGACGCTGATCGAGCGGTCCGAGCTGACCTCGGGCAGCACATGGCACGCCGCCGGGGGCTTTCACACGCTGAACGGCGACACCAACATGGCCGCGCTGCAAGGCTATACGATCCGCCTCTACCGCGAGCTCGAGGAGCTGACGGGGATGTCCTGCGGCCTGCACCATGTCGGCGGCGTGACGCTGGCCGACAACCGCGATCGGTTCGACATGCTGCTGGCCGAACGAGCCAAGCACCGGTTCATGGGCCTCGAAACCGAAATCGTCACCCCCGAAGAGATCGCGCAGATTGCGCCGATCACCAACACCGACGGCATCCTTGGTGCTTTGTACGATCCGCTCGACGGCCACCTTGACCCCTCGGGCACGACCCACGCCTATGCCAAGGCCGCGCGCATGGGCGGCGCGACGATCCACACCCACCGCAAGGTCACAGCCACCACCCAGCGCCCCGATGGCACCTGGGACATCGAAACCGACAAAGGCCCGATCCACGCCGAGCATATCGTCAACGCAGGCGGTCTTTGGGCGCGCGAGGTGGCGGCGATGGCCGGCCTCTACCTGCCGCTGCACGCGATGGAGCATCAGTATATCGTCACCGACGACGTGCCCGAGATCTATGAGCGCGCCGAAGAGCATCCGCATGTGATGGACCCGGCGGGCGAATCCTATCTGCGGCAAGAGGGGCGCGGCCTCTGCATCGGGTTCTACGAACAACCCTGCAAACCATGGGCGGTGGACGGCACCTCGTGGGACTTTGGCCACGAGCTGCTGCCCGATGATCTGGACAAGATCGAGGACAGCATCGCCTTTGCCTACCGCCGGTTCCCGGTGCTGGAGCGCGCGGGCGTGAAATCCGTGATCCACGGACCCTTCACCTTTGCCCCCGATGGCAACCCGCTGGTCGGGCCGGTGCCGGGGATGCGCAACTATTGGTCGGCCTGTGCGGTGATGGCCGGGTTCAGCCAAGGCGGCGGCGTTGGCCTGACGCTGGCGCAATGGATGGTCGAAGGCGAGCCCGAGCGCGACGTGACCGCGATGGACGTCGCCCGCTTTCCCCGCTGGCTGAGCCAGGAATTCACCCGGCCCAAGGTGATCGAGAATTACCAAAAGCGATTCTCGGTCGCCTACCCCAACGAAGAGCTGCCCGCCGCGCGCGGGCTGCGCCGCACGCCGATGTTTGATCTGTTCGACAGCATGGGCGCGGTCTGGGGCGCGCAGTTTGGCCTTGAGGTGGTCAATTACTTTGCCGCTCCGGGCGAGCCGCGATTCGAGACGCCTTCGTTCCGCCGGTCCAACGCCTTCGAGGCGACGGCGCGCGAGGTGGCGGCGGTGCGGGGCGGCGTGGGCATCAACGAAACGCATAACTTTGGCAAATACGAGGTGACGGGGACCGGCGCGCGCGGCTGGCTCGACCGCGTGATGGCGGGACGCATCCCGAAGCCCGGGCGCATTTCTCTGACGCCGATGTTGTCGCCCAAGGGCAAGCTGATCGGCGATTTCACGGTGTCATGCCTGTCCGAGACGCGGTTCCTGCTGACCGCCTCCTATGGCTCTCAGGCCTACCATATGCGTTGGTTTGACAATCACTTGGCGGGCGATGTTCATGTTGAAAACATGTCCGACCGGCGCACGGGTTTCCAGATCGCGGGGCCGCTGGCGACGGATGTGCTGCGCGCCGCCGCCCGGGTGGTGCCTGACATGCGGTTCCTCGACGTGGCCGAGGTGGAAGTCGGGATGACCCCCTGCATCATTCAGCGCGTCAGCTACACCGGCGATCTGGGCTACGAGATCTACTGCGATCCCATGGCGCAGCGCCAGCTGTGGGATGCGCTGTGGCAGGCAGGCGAGCCGATGGGCATGAAGCCCTTCGGGATGCGCGCGATGATGTCGTTGCGGCTCGACCGGTTCTTTGGCTCTTGGCTGGCTGAGTTTTCGCCCGATTACACACCTGGCGAGACCGGGATGGACCGCTTTATAAACTGGTCGAAAGATGTTGATTTCATTGGCCGATCCGCTGCCGAGGCTGAGCGCGAACAAGGCGCTGCAAGGCAGGCGGTGGCCTTTGCCGTGGATGCAGACGACGCAGATGTGCATGGCTATGAACCGGTCTGGATCGACGGCACCGTTCAGGGCTTTTGCACCTCGGGCGGCTGTGCGCACCACACCGGCACCTCGACCGCTCTGGCGCTGGTCCCGGCAGGATGGGATGGCGACAGCGCCGAGATCGAAATCCTTGGCCAGATGCGCCCCGCCACCCGCCTGCGGCAGACGCTGTTTGACCCGCAAGGCACGCGGATGCGCGGATGACACCTGTCGCGATCCTTGTACTGGCGGCGGGTGCCTCGTCGCGGATGCAAGGCCGCGACAAGCTCACCGAACCGATTGATGGCACACCGCTGCTGGCCCGTGTCGTCGCGCGCACGATGGCTACGGGCCATCCCGTTTGGGTCACGCTGCCCGGTCTGGACCATCCGCGCCGCGCCCTGATCGGCGCGGCCACGCCCGTACTCGTCCCGGATGCGGCGGACGGCATGGCCCATTCGATCCGCGCCGGTGTTGCGGCGATCCCCGCCGATGCGGCGATCCTGCTGCTGCCCGGCGACATGCCCGGGATCAAAAGCGATCATATCCTGAGCCTTATCAATGCGTTTCAGGCTGATCCTGATGTTGCGATCTGGCAAGGCGAGACCGATACCGGCCTGCCCGGCCACCCGGTCCTGTTTCCGCCTGACTGCCGCGCAGGCCTCATGGCCCTCAGCGGCGACAGCGGCGCCCTGCCCGTGCTGCGCGCCAATGCGCACCGGGTGCGGCGCGTGACGCTGCCGGGCGATGCCGCGCGTCTGGACCTCGACACACCCCAGGCCTGGGCCGAGTACCTTGCCAAGCGCGGCCAGCAAGGCTAACCGAACCTCATGACCCAGCTCCGTTTCTACGACACCATGCGCAAAGCCGCAGACCCTTTCACCCCCCTTGGTGACGTGGTGGGCATGTATTCGTGTGGACCAACCGTTTATCACGACGCGCATCTGGGCAATCTGCGGACCTATGTCTTTGTGGACATGGCCAAAAAGGTGCTGCGCCACTGCGGCTATCCGGTCAAACACGTGATGAACATCACTGACGTGGGCCACCTTGTGTCCGACAGCGACGAAGGCGAGGACAAGATGGAAGTCGGCGCGCGGCGCGAAGGCCTCACCGCCTGGGACATCGCTTTGCGCTACGAGGCCGGGTTCATCCAGCAATGCCTGGCGCTGAACATCGCCGCGCCGGATATTCTGAGCCGGGCGACTGCCCATATTCCGCAGCAGATCGCGATGATCAGCACGCTTGAGGAAAAGGGCCTGACCTACCGCACGGGCGACGGAATTTACTTCGACACTGCGCAGCTGGAGGACTACGGCAAGCTCACCGGCGCCTCGCGCGACGGGTTCGAGGCGGGCGCGCGCGTCGACGCCGGCGACAAGCGCAACCCCACCGATTTTGCGCTGTGGAAATTCTCGGGCGATGGCGAGCAGCGCCAGATGGAATGGGACAGCCCCTGGGGCACCGGCTTTCCCGGCTGGCACATCGAATGCTCGGCCATGGCGCGCCAATACCTGGGCGACCAGATCGACATCCACACCGGCGGCATCGACCACATCGCGATTCACCATTCCAACGAAATCGCCCAGACCGAATGCTGCACCGGCAAGCCCTTTGCCCACACCTGGATGCACGGCGCCTTCCTCGAGGCGACCGATGGCGTGAAAATGGCCAAGTCCAGTGGCGAATTCCTCACGGTCTTTACTCTGCAAGAGCGCGAGATCGATCCGCTTGCCTTCCGCCTGCTGTGCTTTCGCACCCATTACCGCAAGCGGATGCTGTTCAGCTGGAAACATGTCGAGGATGCCGCCACCGCCCTGCGCCGCCTGCGCCTGCGGGTCAAAACCCTGTCGGACGAAGCCGAGGCGCTGCCACCAACCTCCGACGCGGCGCAGCGCCATGTCACCAGGATCGAAGCCGCCCTGCGCGACGATCTCGCCATGCCGCAGGTGATGGTCGAGCTGCAGACGATCCTCAAGTCCAAGGCGCTGGAGCCGGGGGAAAAACTGGGCCTGCTCGCCCAATACGACCCTCTGCTAGGCCTCGAGCTGCGCCGCGAGATCGACGGCCCGCTGCCGCAGGACCTGGCCCGCGCCGCATGGGAAGAGGCCACCCGCGCCGGTGGCTCCGACCCGGCTTCGCTCTAGGCACCACATCTGTCCTTCTTCTGGCCGGAAATATCCCGGGGAGGACGTTGAAAATCCAAAGATTTTCAACGGGAGGGGCTGGCCCCTCCGCCCCCTTCAACCCAACGCAACCACTCAGATCATTTGCACCACGCAGCGCGGCCGCCTGTCAGGGCGGACAAGCGGCGCGCCTAGACAAACGCGTCAGGCATCTCTTCCTTGCGGCGTGTCACGAAGGCATCGATCGCCTCGCGCACGCCATGGTCCATCTCCGGCTGCTGGTACTGCGCCATCAGCGTCTCGACCCGCGCCGCAGCAAGGCTTTGCGTATCCCGCGCGCCCTCGTCCGACCAGGTCTCGAACGGTTTGTAATCCAGCAGGTCCGACCGCCAGAACGCATCCTTGAAATTCGCCTGTGTGTGCGCGCAGCCAAGGTAATGTCCGCCCGGGCCAACCTCGTGGATCGCATCCATCGCCTGCGCGTTCACATCCACCTCGACGCCTTTGGCCAGATGATGCAGCACGCCCAGCTGGTCGGCATCCATGACGAATTTCTCGAACGACGACACCAGCCCGCCCTCAAGCCAGCCGCAGGCATGCAGCATGAAATTCACACCGCCCATCAGCGCCGCGTTATGGGTATGCGCGGTCTCGTAGGCCGCCTGCGCATCGGGCAGTTTCGAGCCGCAGAGGCTCCCCCCCGACCGGAACGGCAGGCCCAGCCGGCGCACCAGCTGACCCGCGCCATAGAGGATCTGGCTTGCTTCGGGCGTGCCAAAGGTCGGCGCGCCCGAGTTCATGTCGATCGACGACACAAACGCGCCCGCGATCACCGGCGCGCCCGGGCGCACCAGCTGGGCATAAGCGACACCGGCCAGCACCTCGGCCAGAACCTGCGTCAGCGTGCCCGCCACGGACACCGGCGCCATGGCCCCGCCCACGATAAAGGGCGACACGATGCAGGCCTGATTGTTGGCCGCATAGACCTCCAGCGCGCCCATCATCACGTCATCAAACGTCATGGGCGAATTGATGTTGATGAGCGAGGTCATCACCGTGTTGTCCTGCACAAACTGCTCGCCAAACAGCAGCCCGCACATATCCACGCTGTCCTGCGCGCGGCTGGGTTCGGTCACCGACCCCATGAACGGCTTGTCCGAATAGACCATATGCGCGCGCAGCATATCCAGGTGGCGCTTGTTCACCGGCACATCGGTCGGCTCGCACACCGTGCCGCCCGAATGGTGCAGCCATTTGGACATGTAGCCCAGCTTCACGAATTTCTCGAAATCGGCCATCGTGGCATAGCGCCGCCCGCCGTCCACATCGCGCACAAAGGGCGGGCCATAGACCGGCGCGCAGACCAGAGTGTTGCCGCCAATCTCGACGTTGCGGGCCGGGTTGCGGGCGTGCTGCACGATACGCGCCGGTGCGGTCGCGCACAATTTGCGCGCCAGCCCGCGCGGGATGCGCACCCGCTCACCGTCGACATCGGCGCCCGCATCGCGCCACCGTTCCAAAGCGGCCGGGTTCGACACAAAGTTCACACCCACCTCGGCCAGCACCGCTTCGGCATTGGCCTCGATGATCTCCAGAGCCTCCTGGCTCAGGATTTCAAAGTTCGGGATGTTGCGCTCGATATACTTGGCGGTCTCGATCTTGACGCTGGTGCGTTCGGCCCGCCGTGCGGCCCCGCCGCCTCCGCGTCCACGCCGCCGTGCTGCTGCTTCTGCCATGATCCCGCTCCTG
>JAHDCH010000049.1 GCA_020629995.1 Pseudaestuariivita sp.
CCTATTTGGTCGAAATGACTATTAACTTATCCCCGAGAATGAAGGTTTTGCCTCTTTGAGCGTCCGCTATGGAGCATGCGATGAAGCACCTTGTTTCCGCGGCAGGCTCAAAACGGCAACGCCACCACCCCCGAATAGAGCGCCAGCCCGTACACAAACCCGGTCACCGTCGTGACCAGTTGGAACTTGGCAACCCAGCCTTGCAGGCGTTGCCCGTCTCCGGCGGATTGGTTGCCGCGGTTCGACCATTTCTGCTTCGACAAATGGAAGATCATGAAGATTTTGACCGACGCGTTGATCACCTGGTTGAGGTACAGGATCACGGGCCATGACAGGTCGATCCGCAGGGAATAGCGGAAGAGGAACAGGCACAAAAGGACGCGGGAGAACAGGATCCAGATCAGGCAGTTCCAGATATAGACCGGCTCGGCCAGCGACACGATCACGGCCATCACGGGGCTGACCATCATCGTCCACATCGCGATGCGCTGATCGACGAGGCACCACCAGATGAACGGGTTCACCTTGCGCGGCCCTAGGGCAATCGCGCGTTGGCCGTTGCGCAGCATGTTGCCCGACCAGCGGCGGAAGTTCTGGACCATGCGGCCAAGGCCGTTCTCCTTGATCACCTCGATGGTGTAGACGGTGGCGTCAGGCACATAGGTCATTTTGGCGCCCTGGGTCAGCATGTGGTACCAGGTCGACTTGTCATCGCCCGACAGAAACCGGAAGCGGCCCCACAGCCAGTGGTCAAGGTGGTCCGCCTCGATCGTGCGGATGAATTTCTCGGACAGGATATGCTCGGCACGAAAGACGCTCATCCGGCCGGTGAGCGTCAGAACCTTGCCTGCCAGAGCGTGGCTTTGCATCGCCAGCCGCCGCTGGGCGAACCGCATGTCGAGCCATGAAGCCATCCACCCAGGGCCGTAGCAGATGACCTCTTCATCGGTGGTCAGCGCTTGCAGCTCGGGGTCCGCGCCGAACATGGGCAGGGTCTTTTCCAGCACATCGTCGCCATACAGCGCGTCGCCATCCATAAAGATCACCAGATCGTCCGGGTGCACGCCGCGGCGGTTGATGGCGCGCAGGATCATGCCGATCGCCATACGCTTGCCCGGCTGGTTCTGGCGCAGGAACACCAGCTGCGCGAGATCGTTGGGGATGTCGGCGGCGTGGGTGCGGACAAAGTTGGTGATGACCTCTTCGTCGTAATAGGACCCGGTGCCGACATAGAGCGTGGTGGGGATGCCCTCGCGCCGGATCTGGCCAAGGATCGAGCCGATGACGCGTTTGGTGATCGCGGGCTCTTCGTAATAGGTGGTCATCTGGATGTGCAGGCGGCGGGGCCGCCAACCATCGGCCCAAAGGGCAGAGGCGCGGGCGCGCATCCCGGGCCAGACCCGGCGGGCATAGATTTCGGCGCGCACGGCATGGGTGAACCACCAGCCAAACCGCCAGACACCCAGCGTGCCCAGGGTCAGCGTGACGTGCATCGTTGTGGGTGTGAAATAGCGGTTGGGCACATGGATCAGAAGCCAGATCAGAGCAGTCAGCGCCGCGGCCAGCATCAGGGCTTGCCGCGCCGACCAGCGCGCGCGCCCACGCTGCCGCAACGTGGCAAGCGCGGCGAGCCGCGCGGTCAGATCCTTGTCAAAGGCGTATTCGCTTGGGGGTGCGGACATGGGCCTAGCGCATCCATTCCGGTGTCCAGTCGCGCCAGATGCGCACTTTGACCGGGGTGTCCGGGATCAGGGTGGTATCGTCCGGGACCGAGATCGTGACGATCAGGCCAAACCCGCGTTTGGCGGCGGTTTCGTCGATGCCCGCCGCGACAGAGATGACCCGCCCATCGCGCGTCTGGGGGCCGTTTGGGCCGGCAAGGCGCAGCTGGGCGGCCATGCCCGGAGCAAGCCGCGTCAGGTGCGCTTCGTCGACCCAGGCGCGCACGGTGCGGGGCGCATGTTCTTCGACCAAGGCCATGGAAGCGCCCCGAGGCACGTGCAGGTCCTCGGTGGCGGTTACGGCGCGCACGGTGCCGTCGAATTGCGCCTTGATGTCCAGCAGGCGGGCGTCGGCCTTGGCGATGCCAGCGGCCCGTTTGGCGCGGCGCAGGTCTTCCTTGCGGGCGCTGCGCTGGGCGAGCAGTTCGGCGCGGATGTCGTGATAATCGCCGTCGCGCAGGCTGTGGCCTGCCTCGAACGCGCTGATCGCGGCCCAGGCCGCGTCGATGGCGATCTGAGTGTCCGGTGTGGACGGTTG
The DNA here is from genome assembly GCA_020629995.1 of Pseudaestuariivita sp. Taxonomy (GTDB): domain Bacteria; phylum Pseudomonadota; class Alphaproteobacteria; order Rhodobacterales; family Rhodobacteraceae; genus Pseudaestuariivita. The sequence goes on from JAHDCH010000049.1 coordinate 2,260, forward strand.
CGTCTGTCGCGACAGGGCCAGCTCGAGCCGCGCCTCAAGGTCCTGCAGCACCGCAGGGCCGGTGGCTTCGTGTTTGCGAAGCAGGGCGCGCGATGCGCTGAGCGCGCCTTGCCGGTCCTTGACCGCGCGCCGGGCGTCCTCGAGCCGGCCTTCGCGGCGCGGATCCGACATGCGCACCAGAGTGTCGCCCTGGGCCACGCGGTCGCCCGGGGCAACCAGCACACGGTCCACATAGGCCGGGGCGGTGGTCAGGTGATCCGTCAGTGGCGCGACCACACGCGCCTGAACCGCGGGGATCGACAAAACCCGCGCCGCGATGCTGTTGCCCGCAAGGCCAAAGATCAACAGCGCCGCCGCCACATAGGTGATCAGCGCCTTGGCCACGCGCAGCGATCGCGGCGTGGCCGTTTGGGTGGCAACGGCCTGCTCTTCCGCAGTTTCGGACATGGGCACCAGATCGACAGGTGTGTCGAGCGCGGTGATCATCTCGTCGGTTGAAGCCATGCGCCCCGAAAGCAGGTTGGACTGAAACAGAGCCAGCACTTCGCGCTGCCGCACCGTGAGGCCGTCAAAGGCATAAAACGTGCCGGACGCATCCGGGGTCAGCCGCACGGGAAAGCCGAGGTCAATTCCCTGAAACGGGATGCTCAGCGTGCCGCGCGTGGGAAAGATCGAAATGCCTTCGGGTTTGCACAGGCCCGTGGTGTTCCATGCATCGACCGTCACATCCGGCCCGCCCGCCACGCGCAACGTCAGCGGTGCGCGCGCAAAAAACGCAAGCTCCTTGTGAGGCGGTTCGTGCAGCACTTTCATCTTGGCAACCCTGGCGCATGATCTTTCGCCCCAGTCGTACCGCTGACCGCGCGCCAAGGCTTTGGCTCGGCGGGATATCCGGGCGCGCATAGGTATTCCGGCCTATCCTTTGGAATACATGCCAGCGAGACTGGCGCCGCGCCACGCGCAGGCCTAGTCCGGTGCTGCGCCGATTTCGCCCAGAAGGCGGCGCACCTCGCCTGCCCAGGCATCTCGCGCCTCGGTCGCCGCGATCGAGATTGGCCGGTACGCCGGCGATATGATCGCATACCGGTACCGCAGCGGCGACTCGAGAGGGCGGATCGCAAGGGCGGATCTGAATTCCGCTGTCTGGTTGACATGCGCAACGGTCAAGGGATCAAGAACCGCGCAGCATTGCCCCGCCACGATGAACTGAAGAATGGGCAGAAAGGTCTGGCTTTCGACCATGGGGTCAAAGACATGTCCCGCCCTGGTCAGCGCGCGCCTGACTTCTTCGGTATGCACGTGGGATTGCTGCAGACTGCCGAGGGGTTCGGCGCCGATGGCCTCGAAGGACAGTGACTTATGCCGCGCGAGGGGATGATCTTTCGGCAGCGCCACAAAGCAGTTTCCCGACACGATATCGGTCCGGTAAAGCCCGCCGCCGTCGGGGTCGTCGGGAATGTCGGCAAAGCCAAAATCGATGCTTTGGGCCCGGGCCAGTTCGGCGATCTGGGTGGAACTGCGCGCCAGCATCGAGATTTTCAGATCAGAGCGGGACCCGATATGCGTGGCGATGAACCGGGGAAACAGCATCGCAACCGGCCCGGGCATGGCCGCGATATTCAGCTTGCCGGTCTGGCCGCTGCCAAGCCCGCGCATGGTGCGGCGTGCCTGAGCCAGCTGGCTCAGGATCGAGGCGGATTCAGTCAACAGATATTGCGCCTCGGGCACGGGGATCAATTTGCGCCCGCGCCGTTCGAACAGCTTCATGCCAAGCTGGTCTTCCAGAGATTTGATGGACGCGCTGATGGCGGGCTGGGTGCGGCCCAGACGCTCGGCCGCCTCGGTCAGGGTGGCCGAGGTCATGACGGCATGAAAGGCAGCAAGTTGCGACAGGTTCATGGCGCATATCATAAAGCCAGTTTTGGTTTTGGAAAGTTATTCAAATTTGTATTTATTATATGCGCCGGTACCCTTTCAGCGTGACTCGTTTTCAGAAGTCTGCTCACAGGGAGTTCGCAATGAATAAAATCACGAAACTGATGGCTGTTGCCGCGGCGGCGACGCTGACCGCGGGAACGGCCTATGCTCAGGATCCGACTTTCTTCCGGATCGGGACGGGCAGTGCCGGCGGCACGTATTTTCCGATTGGCGGCACGATCGCCAATGGCATCTCATCGCCTCCGGGCGCGCGGCCGTGCGACCAGGGCGGCCAGTGCGGGGTTCCGGGCCTGATCGCGATTGCCCAGTCCACGACCGCATCGGTGTTCAACAACACCGCGGTGCAAAACGGCGAGCTTGAGGCTGGCATGGCTGCCGCCGACGTGACCCGTTCGATGTACCTGGGCGAAGGCAAATTCGACGGCAAACCGCATGAAAAGCTGCGGATCGTGGCCAACCTCTATCCCGAAGATCTGCACCTTGTGTTGCCAAAAGGAGCAAGCATTTCGGCGCTGTCCGATCTGGAAGGCAAGCGCGTCGGCATTGCGCAGGCAGGCTCGGGCACGCAGGTCGCGGTTGAGATGATGCTGGCCGAATGGGGCCTCACGCGCGACAATTACAACGAAGCCGAGCTGAACAATTCGCAATCCGCCGAACGTCTGGCGGACGGTCAGCTTGACGCCTATTTCTACGCCGCAGGCTGGCCGGTTTCGGCCATGGTGCAGTTGGCGACAACCAAAGGGATGGAGCTGCACAGCTTTACCGACGAAGACCTGGCCAAGATCAACGGGATCATTCCGGCGTATATCCCGTCGATGATTCCGGGCGGTGTCTATGAAGGCATAGACTATGATGTGAAGACGCCGGCCGTGTCGGCCTTGCTTGTGGTGTCGTCCGACCTGTCCGAAGAGCTGGTGTACGGCATCACGTCGGCCCTGTGGAACGACAACACCCGCAAGCTGCTGGACAACGGCCATGCCAAGGGCAAGCAGATCACGCCCGACACCGCACTGGACGGCATCGCCGCGCTGGGCGTGCCGCTGCACGCTGGCGCCGAAAAGTTCTACAAGGAAGCCGGGCTGCTGGAATAAGCCCCGGGTTCAACCGGGCGGCTTCGGCCGCCCGGTTGCGTCTTGCCGGACCAATCCTGACCAGAGGGGAACGCCATGAGCGATCCGCGGACAGAAGATGTGCGCGAACTCACGCAAGAAGAGCTCGCTGCGATCGAAGAAAAATATGATGAAGGCGCGGCAACACGGACCGTGACCCCGGGGTTTGGCAAGGTCCTGCGCTATGTCGCGCTGACGTTTGCGGTGTATCACTACCTGACGGCGGGGTTCGCTCTTCCGCCTGACTACTGGCACATGGGGTGGCACCTGTCGGGTCTGTTTATCCTGACATATGCGTTTTACCCCTTGGTCAAGACCAAGACATCCTTTGACCTGAACACGGGCGCCTTGCGGTTGGGCGGTGTGCCGTATCTGGATGTCTTGCTTATGGTGCTTGGCGTCGCGGCGTCCCTGTATCTGGGCCTTGCGTGGCGCGGTCTTGATTTTCTGGGCGTCGAAGAGATGACCTTTCGGATGGGCAATCCCAACGGCTGGGACATGCTGTTCGGCTGCATCCTGATTGTGCTGGTCCTGGACGTCGCGCGCCGGACGCTGGGCTGGATCCTGCCGCTGATCATCAGCGTGTTCATCTGTTACGCGCTGTTTGGCCCTGTCTTTCCCGGATTGCTTCAGCACCCGGGCGTCAAGTTCAACACCTTTGTTTCGTCCATGTACTTTCCGCAGGAAGGCATCTTTGGCGTCACGCTGTGGGTCGTTTCGACCATCGTGTTCCATTTTGTCCTGTTTGGCGTCATTGCGCAGCGCACGGGGCTGGGGCAATTGTTCATCGACAATGCCACCATTCTGGCCGGACGCTATACTGGTGGTCCGGCAAAGGTTTCGGTCGTCTCGTCGGCCTTTTTCGGAACGATCTCGGGCTCGTCCGTGGCCAACACCGTGTCCACCGGTGCCCTGACCATTCCGAACATGAAGCGTCTGGGCTATCCGGGCCACTTTGCAGGAGGGGTCGAGGCTGCGGCCTCGGCCGGGGGTCAGATCACCCCGCCCATCATGGGCGCCGCGGCGTTCATCATGGCCGAGTTTCTGGAAGTGCCCTACACCACGATTGTCATTGCGGCGATCTTTCCGGCGCTTTTGCACTATGTCGGGGTGTTCACCGTCGTGCATCTGATGGCGCGCCGCCTGGGCCTGAAAGGCCTGTCGAAAGACGCGCTGCCGCAGCTGCGCACGGTCTGGGGCGACGGATGGGCGAACATCGTGCCGCTGATCGGCCTGCTGGTCGTTCTGTTTTCCGGATATACCCCGTACATGTCGGCGTTCTGCGGTATCTCGCTGGCCATAATCGCGGGCATGAGCCGGATGCGGCAGCCCATAACACTGGTCTATGCCGCCGCCTTTGTCGCGTTTGTCCTTTGGAAATTTTCGACCGGCGGGTTTGACCTTGGCATGTCGACGATCCTTGTCGGCGGCGCGGTTCTGGCGACGCTGAACCCCCAGCCGCGGGTTTCGATCAGCGAAATGGCTGACACGTTTGAAACGGGCGTAAAATACGCCTTGGCCGTTGGCGCAGCCTCGGCGGCGGTCGGGATCGTGATCGGCGTGATCAACACCACGGGCGTCGGGTTCCGGATCGGTTTCATGGTGACCCAGGCCGCGTCCAACCTTGGGAATGATCTTGCCTGGCTCTTTACCATTGGCGCTTACGAGATCTTTTCCGTCCAGGATCTGACCCTGTTCATCAGCCTCGTCTTCATCGCGTTGGCCTGTATCCTTATGGGGGCCGGAGTGCCGACGACGGCGCTGTACATCATGCTGGTGTCGGTCGCACAGCCTGCGCTGGCGCAGCTGGGCATCCCGCCGATCGCAAGCCACATGTTCGTGCTGTATTACGGGGTCGTCGCCGAGATCACGCCGCCGGTCTGTACCTCCGCCTATGCCGCGGCCGCCATTGCCAATTCGAACCCGTTCCGAACCGGGGTTTCAGCCTTTACGCTGGGTCTTGGCAAGGTCGTGGCACCCATGGCCTTTGTCTATGCGCCGGTGCTGCTGTTCGTGTCATCGACGGGGTTTGACCTGTGGGAGTTCAGTTATACCGCGGCCAGCTGTATCGCTGGCGTCATCGCATTGTCGGCGGCGGTGGTCGGCTATTGGCTGGCGCCGATGGGGACAGTGTTCCGCATCCTCATGGCGGTTGCGGGGCTGGTGTTCATCGCGCCGTCGCTTCAGGCCGATCTGGTTGCCCTTGTCATCTGTGCCCCGGCGGTTCTGAGCCAAATCATCGCGCGACGGAGCCAGAATGTGGCAGCATGACGCGACGCCGCCCGTAACCGTTCTGGGCGCGGGGCTGGTCGGGATTTGCACGGCGTTGTCGCTTGCGGATCGCGGCATCAAGGTCCGCTTGCTGGATCGGGGCGCGCCGGGGCAGGAAACGTCCATGGGCAATGCGGGGATCGTGTCGCCATGGTCATGTGTTCCGCAGGCAATGCCCGGTTCGCTGGGCGCCATCCCCGGATTGCTGTTCGGCTATGGCCGCCCTCTGTCGGTTCACTGGAAAGTCGCGCACAGGATGCTGTCGTGGGGCGGCAGGTTCCTGCGCCAAGGCACGGAAACCAACGTGCGCAAGACCTCCGACGCGATGTCGTATCTGTGCGGGCCCTCCATCGAGCTTTACGAGCGGCATCTGCGCGGAACGGGCCATGAAAACCTGCTGTGCGACAGCATGTACGTGCACGCGTTTCGCGACGGCAGCCGCGCCAACCTGTCTGATCTTGAATACCGGATACGCAGCGAAAAAGGGGCCAACCTGGAACTGATCGGGCGCGACCGGCTTGCCGATATCGAACCGTCGCTCAGCCCGGACTTTCGTGCGGCGGTCCTGATCCACGGTCAGGCCCGCGTGCGATCGCCGGGCAGGCTGGGGCAGGTTCTGGCCGACAAGGCGCACTCCATGGGCGTCGACATCATCCAGGCCGACATTCGGTCGATCCGGCGCGGAGACGGAACCTGGACGGTGGAGTGCGACGGCAGAAGCTTTGAGGCCAGCCAGGTCGTTGTCGCGCTGGGTGCCTGGAGCGCCAGGGTGCTGGACTGGTTGCCGCTGAGCCTGCCGTTGATGGCAGAACGCGGGTACCATGTCGAATTCCCGTCCCCAGAGATTGAGATCAACAACTCGGTGATGGATGTCGATGCCAAGGTGGTGGCCAGCAGCATGGAAGGGGGCGTGCGGGTGGCCGGGCAGGCCGAATTTGCGCCCGTCGACGCACCGCCCAACGCCAAAAAGAAGGCTCAGCTGGCGCGCATTGCCCAAAACGCGTTTCCGGCGCTGAACACCGGCGATGCATCTTTCTGGATGGGCAGGCGCCCGTCCTTTCCCGACAGCCTGCCTGTATTGGGTGAGGTGGCCGGGCAGCCGGGTTTGTTTGTGAACTTTGGCCATTCGCATTACGGGGTCATGATGGCCCCCAAATCAGGCGAGGTCATGGCCGGGTTGATTGCCGGTGACAGGTCAAACGCTGATCTGGAGCCGCTTTCCCCGCACCGCTTTTGATCTGTGCAGCCGTCAGGAATAGGTGACGACACGGATCCTTTCCACGATCAGCCAGCCGCCGCCGTCCGAGGGAAAGGGCCCGGTGTTGAGGTCCGTGTGATCCGCCTTGGTCGGGCTGCGGCGGCTTTGAAGAAGCATCGCGCAATCTTGGGTGATGACCAGCGGCGACCGGATCCTGTGTGCCGCCGGCGCAAAAGGCGGCAAGGGCCGCCCCGCCTATAACATGAATTGCGTGTTGATCGGCCGGGTTGCGGCGCCGATGGCACGGGCCTTGCGCCCGATCGAGCCTGCTTCGATCCGCGGTGTGATCAGGCCGCGCGTGTCCTGGGTTGTCACATAGCGGCGCACCCGATCGACAAGGTCGAGCCGAATGACTTCGGGAAAGGCGCCATCGATCAGGATCGCCTCAAAGTCGATCACGGAACAGACCGACAGCGCTGCCTTTGAAAGCTCTTGCGCGGTTTGGCGCAGCCAGGGATCGACATATCGCGACAGGTGTGTCCAGCTTTCGGGGTCGGACCACAATTGCCGCGTGTCGAGGTCGACCTCTTCGAGGCGTTGTTCAAGCTGACGGATCGAGGCCATCTCGACCAATTGCATGCTTTCTCCGTTGGGGCCGATGCTGCGCAGCGATCCCAACGCGCCTGCATTGCCCTGGCGGCCTTCGTAGACCGTGTTGTCCAGGACGATGCCGCCACCGATATAAGCGCCGACAAAGAAATAGGCGTAGTCGCGGAATTCCTTGCCGCGGCCAAAAGTGTGCTCGGCCTGGCAGGCGGACGTGGCATCGTTCAGCAACGACACCGGAAGCCCGGTCAGATCCTGCAGATACGCCCTGAGGTCAACATGTTGCCATTCGGCGAATTCAGCGCGGCGCGCGGCGGCTTCGTCTGGCCAGTTCCACAGCTCGAACGCGGCCCCGATGCCAAGTCCGCAAATGCGGGCGTTCTGATCCTGGGTCAGGGTTTCGCGAATGTTCCGGATGCCGTTTTCAACAAAGTCAAAGATGGTGTCCGGCAGCGGGCGGTCATAGTTCAACACCTTTTCGCCTCGCGTCTGGCCGATGAAATCCATCAACACCAGCTCGGCCGAGCGGCGCCCGATCTTGAGCCCGAAGGAAAACGCGCCGTCCTCGGCAAGCCGCATGGGCGTTGACGGTTTGCCAACCTTGCCACGGACAGGTTCCCCTTTCGATACAAGGCCTTCGGCCTCAAGCCTGCGCAGAATGCTGGACACCGTTGGTGGTGACAGGCCCGCCCGTTTCGACAGGTCGCTGGCTGGCAAGCCGCCATGCCGATGGATCAACGAAAGCAGCAGTCTTTCGTTGTGATCGCGGACCCCGCGCTGGCTGAGGCCTGCGCTGATCTCTCTGACCAATCCATCATCCATGGGCACGATCTATAGGTCTCCTACTGTCGTCTTCATAGCCGATTCTGATTAATAAAGAAAGTTAACTAACTAATTGACAGCGGCATCAGAATCGGACTTTTTAGGGCGCATGGCGGATTTGAACCGTTGAACAGCAGGGTAGGGACCCTGCCCAACTACGTCTGGGAGGACACGATGAAAAAGCTCATGATTGGCACCGCTTTTGCCGCGATCAGCGCAGCCGGTGCGGCTATGGCCGATGGCCATGGAACGTCGGCTTGCCTGATCACCAAGACCGATACCAACCCGTTCTTTGTGAAGATGCGCGAAGGCGCGACCGCCGCTGCGGACAAGCTTGGGATCAAGCTGAACTCCTATGCCGGCACGGTGGACGGTGACCACGAAAGCCAGGTCGCGGCCATCGAGGCCTGCATTGCCAATGGCGCGTCCGGCATCCTGATTACGGCCTCCGACACCGCCGCGATCGTCGAGCCCGTAAAGGACGCACGCGACGCGGGCATCCTGGTCATCGCGCTCGACACGCCGCTGGACCCGATCGACGCCGCTGACGCGACCTTTGCCACCGACAACTTCCTGGCAGGCGAGCTGATCGGCCAATGGGCCGCCGGTGCGATGGGCGACGATGCCGCAACCGCCAAGATCGCGATGCTGGACCTCGCCATCAGCCAGCCGACCGTGGGCGTGCTGCGCGATCAGGGCTTTCTGACCGGCTTTGGCATCGACGTGGTTGACCCGAACATGTGGGGCGATGAGACCGACGCGCGGATCATCTGCAACGAAGTCACCGCCGGCAACGAAGAGGGCGGCCGCACCGCGATGGAAACCTGCCTGGCGGCGGACCCGGATATCAACGTGGTCTACACGATCAACGAACCGGCCGCTGCGGGTGCCTATGAGGCGCTGGTTGCGGTGGGCCGTCAGGATGACGTGCTGATCGTGTCGGTCGATGGGGGATGCCCCGGTGTGGCCGACGTGGCGGACGGCGTGATTGGCGCGACGTCGCAGCAATACCCGCTGCTGATGGCCTCGCTCGGGATCGAGGCAATTGCCAAATTCGCCAAGGATGGCAGCCTGCCCGAAAACACGCCCGGCAAGGATTTCTTTGACACCGGCGTCGCCCTGGTGACCGGCAGCGCCGTTGACGGGGTCGAGAGCATCTCGGTCGAAGAAGGCACCAGCCTCTGCTGGGGTTGATCTGAACGGGCTCTTGGGCCCAATTTCACACAAAGATCAGGGCGGGCCACGGTCCGCCCTTCCATGACGTTGGCACCGCTTGGGTGCGCCGGGGAACACACATGTCGGACAAGACGGACAATTACGAAGCCGCGCTGGATGGTGCGTCCAAAGACGTGGCGCAGTTCGATGTGCAGGACAAATCGCTGCTGATGCGGTTCCAGAGCGCGCTGCACAAGACGCCATCGCTGGTCCCGCTCATCGTACTGGTGTGCGCGATCATGATTTTCACCGGCTGGCTGGGGCCGCGCTTTCTTCCCCAGATGACCCTGGTGTTTCAGCAAATTCAGGTGGTCGGCATACTGGCCCTGGCACAAACGCTTGTCATCCTTACCGCCGGTATTGATCTGTCCGTTGGCGCAATTGCGGTGTTCTGCTCGGTTGTGATGGGCAAGTTCACCTTTGACTATGGTCTTCCCCCCGCCGTTGCGGTGGCCTGCGGCATCGCGGCGGGCGCAGCCATTGGCGCAGTGTCCGGATGGCTGGTGACTCGGATCAAGATCCCGCCTTTCATCGCAACGCTGGGCGTCTGGCAGATCGTCCTGGCGGCCAATTACATCTATTCGCGCAACGAAACGATCCGCGCGCGCACCATCCGCGAAGAGGCCCCCATGCTTCAATGGCTTGGCCTGAAACCGAATGAGCAATTCGTCAGTGCGATCGAGAACCTGCGCGGCATCACCTATGAACGCATCCGCCCGAACGACACCGGGCAGTTCCTGCTCGACATCATCTGGCAGACCAAGATCACCTATGGCGTGCTGGTGCTGATCGCGCTGACAATCCTGCTGGCCTACATGCTGCGGTCGACCGCCTGGGGGCGCCACGTCTATGCCGTGGGCGACGATCCCGATGCGGCAGAGCTTGCGGGCGTGAACGTCAAGCGCACGCTCATGTCGGTCTACATGCTGGCCGGAGCCATAGCGGCAATCGCCGGATGGTCGCTGATCGGGCGATTTGCGTCCGTCTCGCCAAGCGCGTCGACCGGGCTGGAAGGCAACATTGAATCGATCACTGCCGTGGTGATTGGAGGCATCTCTCTCTTTGGTGGGCGCGGGTCGATCTGGGGGGCGTTTTTTGGGGCCTTGATCGTCGGGGTTTTCATGCTGGGCCTTGGTATGGCGGGCGTAAACCCTCAGTGGACCTTCATGCTAATCGGAACCCTTATCATCCTTGCCGTTGGCATCGACCAGTGGATCAGAAAGGTGGCATCCTGATGGACCCCATTCTCAAAGGCCGGAACCTGACCAAACGCTATGGCAAGGTCGTGGCTCTCGATAATTGCGACTTTGATCTTTACCCAGGCGAGATCCTTGCCGTTATCGGTGACAACGGCGCGGGCAAATCCACGTTGATCAAGGCGCTGTCGGGCGCCGTGGTCCCTGACAGCGGCTCGGTCGAGCTTGAAGGGCGCGCTGTTCGCTTCAGTTCGCCCAACGACGCGCGGCATGCCGGGATCGAAACGGTGTACCAGACGCTTGCCGTCAGCCCGGCTTTGTCGATTGCGGACAACATGTTCATGGGCCGGGAAATTCGCAAACCCGGCCTGCGGGGATCCTTGCTGCGGCAACTGGACAAACCGGCGATGGAAAAGGCCGCTCGGGAAAAGCTGACCGACCTTGGCCTCATGACGATCCAGAACATCAATCAGGCGGTGGAAACCCTGTCGGGCTGTCAACGGCAGGGCGTGGCCGTGGCCCGCGCGGCGGCTTTTGGATCCAAGGTGATCATCCTTGACGAACCAACGGCCGCGCTGGGTGTCAAGGAAAGCCGCAAGGTGCTGGAGCTGATCCTCGACGTGCGGTCCCGCGGGATTCCGATCATCCTGATCAGCCACAACATGCCACATGTTTTCGAGGTCGCCGACCGGATTCACATCCATCGGCTGGGCCGCCGGCTCTGCGTGGTCGATCCCAAAGACTATACGATGTCGGACGCCGTGGCCTTCATGACGGGCGCGAAAGAGCCTCCGCAGCAGGCCGTCCTCGCCTAGACTGACGGGGCTGCTTTGCGTCTGATTACAGAAAAGTCTTTGAACGTCCGCGCGCGGCCCTTCTGCGTTTCGCTGTCCCACAACCGGATAGCCAAACATTTGCCATCATGGCGCGGCTACCCTGCGATGAACACCGCCGACTTACTGCGCCCGGGCACCCCTTTGATCGGTTGTC
>JAHDCH010000050.1 GCA_020629995.1 Pseudaestuariivita sp.
TAGTAGAGCTGGACGTCTTCATCGAGCTCTTTGCCGGTGAAGAGCCACGGCGTGCGCTGGCGGTTGGAGTGTTCTTCGACCCAGGTTTCGCCGAACGGGAAGTACTCGACGTGCTGGAACACTTCGCCGTCGATGTCGGTTACGTAGGACGACGAGCCGAGGTGATCGGGGTGGTAGAAGTAGAAGATGCGCTCTTCCTGCGGGCCGGTGTTGCCACCGCCGCCATTGCCTCCACCAGCGCCGCCGCCGTTTCCGCCTCCGGTGCCACCACCGCCATTGCCGCCGCCGTTACCTCCGGCGTTGCCATTGCCATTGCCGTTGCCCCCGGCATTGGAATTGCCGGGCCCGGCGTTGGGGTTGGTCGGGCCGTTGCCGTTGCCATTCCCGCCAGCCGCAGCGGTGCCGGGATCGGTCGTGTCACCGCCCGAGGCATTGCCCTCGGTGTTGACGCCTTCGGTGCTGATGCCCGTTGCGTCAGGCGCATCGACCGGTTGCGAGGCCAGTTTCGACACAAGGCGCTGCGAGCCGCCAAAGATGTGCTTGGAGGCCACCTGTCCGCCGCGGATCACGTAGAACTGGTTGACGTAGACCGTCTCGCCCTGCGCGCCGACCTTGAAGATCCGCTCGCCCGCGTCGTTGTACTTGTAGGTGGTCGTGGCACCGTTGTCGCTGATCGACTGGATGCGGTTTTCCTCATCCCAGACGATCGTGCGGCGGGTGCCGTTGACGTTGCTCTCCCAGCCGGTCTGGTTGCCGTTCGCGTCATAGCTGTACGTCCGGTCACCGATGTCGGTGGGGGCGTGCGGTTGCGCGCCGTTATAGCCGTAGGTCCAGTCATACGACGTCTTGCCCTGCACCCGGTCGACGACCAGGTGTTCCTGGGTCTTGGCCGTGATGTTGTGGATCGTGTCGTAGGACATCGCCAGCGTAAAGCTTTCGGGGTTGTTGGGCGCGTTCCACGATCCCGTGGCCCCGATCAGGCGATACAGATCGTCGTACTGATAGGTGAACGACGTCGCGCCGCCCAGAAGGCTCGGATCGGCATTTTCGGCCAGGTTGGCCTGGCTGAGGATGTTGCCCACCAGGTCATAGCCATAGGTCATGTCCTGGAACGTGCGGCCGGTCTGGTCGCTGAGCGTTTGCATCGTGTCCAGACGGCGCGTCTCGGCCGTGTAGCTGTAGGTCGACGTGGTGTCGTTGCCGAGACGGATGAACACCCGCTGGCCGAATTTGTCGTAGCCCATTTCCTTGAGGTAGGCGTAGTCAAAGCCCGCCTTGGCACCGTCGATCTGGATCAGCTTGCCGCCGGAATCGTAGCTGTTCACCAGCACTTCGCCATCCGGGTACACCATCGACTGCATGCGGTTCCACGTGTCGTAGGTGTATTCGGTCGCATAGACCTCGGGGCTGTTGGCGGAATTGCCTTGCGTGTCGGAGGCGACGGTAAAGATCGTTTTGATCGTCTCGCCCAGCGGGCCATAGAACCGCTCTTCAAGACCCGCTTCGGACTGCACGGTGACGATCCGGTTGGCCCGGTTGTCGGACGCGCCGGGTGCACCATAGGTGTACGTGATGTTGTTGTCCGTGAACTCGGGGTAGGTCACGGCCATCAGGCGGTTGAAATCGTAGGCATACGAGATCTCGGTGCCGGCGGCGCGCAGGTTCGCGGTCTCTTTGGCGACAAGGTTGCTGGCCGGGTCATAGGTGAACTCGGTCAGGCCCATGTCGGGGCTGTTCAGCGCGATCTGGCGGCCCAGGTTGTCGTAATCCGACGTGGTCTGGTTGCCCTGATCGTCCGTGACCAGCGTGATTTGCTTGAGCGGGTCGTATTCGTACGAGGTCCAGATGGTCGGTTGACCACCCGCCGGGTTGATCTCTTTGACCGAGGTCATCAGCCCGCGCACATCGGCGAAGGTTTCGCGCTGCTTGCCTTCGGCGTCGGTGAACATCGTGCGGAATTGCGTCAGCCCGCTGCGGTCGGGACCAAAGTCATAGACCATCTGCGTGGACGACCCATCCGGGATGGTGATCGTCAACGGACGATCAAGGATGTCATAGGTCGTGACCGTCGGCGCAACGCTGTCATAGGCCGGGTTGAACACGCCTTGTGATCCAAGAGCCTCTTCCACCGGATAGAATTGTTCGATCTGGCGGCCGACAAAGTCGAAATTCACGCGGCCCGAGGCCACCATCCGGTCGGTGTAGGTGCCGGCGGTGTGGATGGTCGCGTCCTTCTTGGTCTGCAGCACGCGGCTCAGGCCATCTGCGAACAGCACCGTTTCGATCGGGTCGCTCAGATCGCGGTAGGTGTCGATGTGCTGTGTCAGCGCCCAGCTGATGTCCGACGCCGGATAGGCCACGGGCGCGTTCGGCACGTCCACCTTGGGCGTATAGGCAAAGGTGATCGTCGCGTCGCTGTCCTGGTAGGGGCCTGTGATCGTCACCGCGCGGCCGAATTCGTCCAGCGTTGTGGTGATCGACTGCGCGTTGATGTCGGTGGTGCCGATGACTTCGCCAAAGCGGAAGTCGTATTCGGCGCTCGAGCTGTAGCCAAAGCTGTCGATGGTCGCGGTGACATAGGTCTGCACAACCGGGTCGAACGTGTAGTCAAGCGCGTAGCGCTGACCGTTCAGGTTTTCCGCGCCCTGCACCTGGGTCAGGTTGCCGCGCACGTCATAGGCCATCGACGATTGCGAAATCGTCCCGTCGGTGTCGTACGAGCTGACCTCGAGCAGGTTGCCCGTGCCGGTTTCAAAAGTCGCGGTGCGGCGGCGCATTTCCGACCCGTCGCCGTTCACGACAACCCGGTTGGCCTTGCCCACGATATAGTTCGGCAGGTCGCTGTGATAGGCGATCAGGCTTTCGACATCATCCGCTGCGGTGTCCAGATTGGCCGCATCAAAGAAGCGGGTCACGTTGCCGAGGAAATCATAGGCAAAGGTCGTGTAGGTCGCCTTGCCCGGGGTGCCCTGCCCTTCAAAGAACTCTTTGTCGGTGCGCACCAGCTGCGGGAAGATCGTGGCCGTCAGCGAGGCAAGATCGCCCGCGCCGTTGGTGTCCACATCGCGGAAGGCATAGGTGTTTGTCGTCTGCAGGTAGGGGTTGCCCTGATCGTCCTGCGTCAGCGTCGAAACCATCAGCCCTTTGGAATAATAGCTGTCGGTCCGGTACTGGTTGATCACCGTCCGGTAGACGCTTTCGTTGCCCGCCGACACATAGTTCAGGTGGTTCTCGGTGACGGTGGCAAAGCCGTAGAACTCGCGCTCTTGCCGGTCATAATTGCCGTCCGCATAGGCAAAGGTCGACACAAGCCGGTCGCTGCCGTCGCCGTCAAAGCCGTCGTAGACCTCGACGCGGTTCATCACCCAGCGGTTCGACGGCTGGTCATAGGTGTTGCCGGACACGGTATAGTCCATGGCAATCGTCGCACCCAGCGGGCGGTGCACGGTGCGCAGCATGTTGGTGCGCCCGTCGGTGCCATAGCTGACGCGCAAATCGCCATCGTCGTTCGACCGCAGCAGATCAGGGTCGCCGTCGCCGTTCAGGTCCGAAATCCGCACCAAAGCCCAGCTGGTGCTTTCGCCGCCGTTCAGGCCGGCGCCGATGTCCAGATACAGGATCGGCAGGAACGGAATGATCGGGATATAGGCGGTCGCACTGCCGCCCAGACCACGGGCCAGGCCACGCGTTTCGACAAACTCGCTGCCCTGTCCGCCGGTCGACCAGCTGATGACCTCTTCGAACCCGCTGCCCGAGTTCAGGCGCACCTCGATCGCGTCACCGCTGCCGCGATAGACCGCGTCCAGCATGCCGTCACCATTGACGTCCGTCAGGCTTTTCAGCACCCGGCTATAGCTGTTGGACAGGTTGCCGCCAAAGCTGAGGCTGTTGCCGCCGGTGTTAAAGCCGATGCCCAGCGAGTCGTTCTCGTTCTCGCCGTGGTTCAGGACCGTGTCGCCATAGCTTTCTGCCGTGGCGAGGAAGGCGTAGCCGATGTTCAGCTTGACCGTCAGCGCGGCGCCATCCTGTTTGACCAGATCGGGCAGGCCGTCGCCGTTGATGTCCTGCAGATCGTAATCCGAGAACGCGTCACCTTCGGTCAGCGAAGCGCTGAACCCGATGCTGCCGCGGGTAAAGGCGCTGACAATCGGGCTGTGGCTGCCGCCGCCACCGGTGGCCGATTGGTGGCCGTTCGCGTCGGCCATCGACATGGGCTTGGATCCGCCAAAGCCGATGGTTTCGGTCTCGGACCGGCTGGCGCGGGTGTGGGATTCCATGTTCGGCACGTTCAGCACGCCGTCTTCCAGCGCGCCCAGCATGTGGGTGTACTGAACCTTGGCGCCCTGCGACAGAACGTCGGGGAAGCTGTCGCCGTTCACATCCATGTAGTCGAGGATCGACCGCGAGGTCGATTTGGTCCGGCTCAGCGAGAAGCCAAGCACGCCCAGCGTGATGTTACGCTCGCTGGTCGACGAAATTTGCGGCACACCGCGCGCACCGGCAAATTCAGACGGATCGGGCACCGACGGGAAGTTGTTGCCCAGGCGGGACGCCCCACGCGCGGCGTCGCTGACATAGATCTCGTCTTCCTGACCTTCCCAGCGGGCCACATCGTAATGCGGCATCAGCGGAAAGACTTTCTGATCGACGGAATCGTAGATGGAATCGTCGGGGTTGCCGCTTTCTGCGGCGGTCTGGATGTCGTCACCCAGCGCTTCCAGCTCGGCCTGATCGGGCATCTCGAGGTCAGCGTCGCTGATCTGCACGGGCTGATCCGCTTCGGTGCCATTGTAGCCCAGATGGGTCCAGCCGCGATGCGCCTCGCCGGTCATCGGGATGTAATCCAGGCTGTGCAGCTCGGCGATCCACAGCTCGTCATGCAGGAATTCGACCGGGTCGGTGGGATAGTTCGGGTTGGGCAGCTTGATGTCCAGCCGCCCCTCGTCGACGAACTCGGCCATGGTGATCGACGGGTCGGAATATTCGATCCAGATCTCGGTGCCCGTGGTCAGGTTCAGCTGGAACGGTGTCGCAACCAATGCGCCCGAGACAACCTGCACCTCTTGCTTGTACAGGCGCGCACCGCCGGATTTCAGCGTCAGGAACAGCGACCCGTCAGGCACACCTGCCCCAAGGTCCACCTCGGGCGTCAGCGTGTACAGGCCGTCCAGCGGCACGGTCCATGCCGTCGCCGGCTGGTCAAAGTTGCTGCCCGACAGCAGGTTGATCGTCGCATAAAGGTCGACAACCGTGTTCGGATCGCCATTGTCGTCGGTCACCGGGCTGCCATCGGCAAAGCTGGTGTACCACAGGCGCGGGCTGTCGCTGGCCGACCAGTTCAGCGCGGCGGCGTCGATGCGGCTGTCGTTCGACAGGCGGATCGCGATCGTGTCGGCCTCTTGCAGGGTGTCGCCGGTGTTCGGGTCCACCTCGGCGGCCACAACGGCGCGCGTGTCCGAGAACGTGTAAGACCCGGTCGCGGCGGCGGCAAAGGTAAAGGTGTCGACAACCGCACCGTTGACGACCAGCTCGGCGGTCACGTCATCGGTGGTGGCGGCGGTCTTGTTGATCGTGCCGCTGATCTGGACGGTGCCGTCCTTGGGCGCGGCAACAGCGCCGTTGCCAAAGCCGAACAGCGTGAAATCATCCGCAAAATCATAGTCATAGAACGGCAGGCCGTTGGCATCGGTCAGCGTCAGGTCCTCGCCGACGTATTCGATGGCGGGGGCCCAGCTGACCTCGTCATAGGCACCGTCATAGTTCGACTGCACGCGGAAGAAGACGCGGTCGCCCTTCGACACGGCCAGCGGGCCGACATTGGCCGGGCGGCTTGTGTAATCGTCTGCCGCGATGTCGTCGGCAAAGACTTCGGCCCCTTCCAGCTGGATCGCCACGCGCACGCCATCGGCGGTCTCATAGCTGGCCCGCTCGGGATCGGTCGACTGGATCAGGGCTACGTCAGAGGTGATCTGGATCGTGCCGTCATAGGGTGCCTCCCAGATGGTGACATTGTCCACCAGCGGCGCGGCGGCTTCCATCGCGGCCAGCACGTCGGACATGTCCACGTCCAGCGCGTCGGCAGATGCTGCGCTGGCCGGGATCGGATAAGGCGTGTCGTTCACATTGGCGGTAAAGACCGGGTCCCCTGCCCCGTTGATGCTGTTGAACAGCACGGTTCCGCCGTTCACCAGATCGACCAGACCATCGCCGTTGACGTCCGAGAAATAGACGCGGCTTTCGGTGGTCCCGTCCGACCGGGTCAGGCCCGCATTGAAGCGGACGATGAACACCTCGACCGTCTTGTTCGAGCTGTTCGACACCTCTTCGCCGATGCGCGGCAGGTTGGCCACCACGGTCGGCGTAGCGGCAAAGGCGATGCTGCCAGTGCCCTCGGGCCCGGACAGATTCCGCCTGTAGTAGACCTGGCTGCCGTCGTTGTAGACCTTGTCGGCCAGACCGTCGCCGTTGATGTCGATCATGGCGATCAGGTGCTCGGTCTCGCTCTTGTTCGAGCCGAATTTGCCATCGACGGTGATGATCGCGTTTTCGACGCTGGGCACCAGCAGCGACAGACCGATCAGGAAGAACCCGCCGCGGCTGTCGGTTTCCGACCCTTGCAGCGCCGACACCTGGCTGACATCGCCACCCGGCGTGTTCCAGACCACGTTGGGCGAAAAGCCCTTGTAGCTGCCGTCCGCTTCGCGCGTGTCGTCGTGATAGTCAAAGCTGTGCGTGTTGAACGCCGTGCCGTCCGCGCCGTATTGCGTGATGGTCTGCAGCAGCGTCTTGTAATACGCGCCTTCGGTATAGGTGAATTCATAGGCGCGGATCGGCGTGCCGTTCAGGCGCACTTCGATGTGGCGCAGCAGGTCCGCGGTGACCTGTTTGAAACCGCCGCGTCCGTCGATGATCGTATCGCGGCGCTCGGCAAAGCCGGGCAGCTCGCGGTCGCGCGTGAACAGAACCTCGTACGGCCCTTCGGCCCCGGCATGGCCGGTGTAGGTGATGCGCTCGGGGTAGATGTTCTTGCCCAGGTTCTGACCCAGCTTGAGCCCGGTCGAGGCCACCTTGGTGTAGTGGTATTTGACAAAGTTGTCGTTGGTGTCGCGCACCTCGGTCAGCTTCCAGCGGAACACGTTGCCCGCATCGGTCAGCAGCGTGGCCGAGACGTCAATCGCACCGGTGTCCAGATCACCGCCATAGGCATAGCGCGTGCCCATCTTGTCGATGACTTCGAACCAGTAGTTCGCCGGGCTGGTGCCGTGGCGGATGATCTTTTGGAACCCGCCTTCAATGCGGGTGTGGAATTCGCGGTCCGCTTCGCGCGGGATCAGCGCGGCGCGGTGCGCAACCGGCGTCAGCATCTGGCCGTTGAACGAATAGGTTTCCGTCTCGAACGCCGTGTCATAGCGCGGCACACCCCAGCGGGTGTCGATGGTGATTTCGGGCACGTTCAGGTTCCAGCCCATGCCCATCCAGCCGTTCTGCGCGGCCGAGCTGTAGGCAACCGCCATGCTGGGTGCCATGCCGAGGCGGCCCTTGGGCAGCTCGATCGGATAGCTGAGGCCGGCGTCACCCATGTTGTTGACGCTGGGCGCGTCGATCAGGTTGATCTTGGCCGTCGGATCGGCGGCCTTGATGCCCTGAATCTGGGTCGGGTTGAAATTCGCCGTCTGCGGCGCTTCGGGCGCCACGACCACACCCGCGATAAAGTCGGTAAAGTGATCGGTGTTGGCGCGCAGCCACTTGCCGCCCTTGTTGACCTCGGTCCCTTCCAGAGCGACCCAGCGGCCGCTGTCTTCGTCAAAGAAATAGATCTTGATGTCGTCTTCGGAATAGCCCGTGGGGATCAGGCTGGTGTCATAATCCAGCTTGATCTTGATGTTCTTGCGGAACTTCATGCTGGGCAGCATCCGGAAGCCGCGCACGTTGCGCGACGCCTGCCCGCGCGTGACGTTTGTCAGGCCCAGGTCCATCCGCGCCAGCTCGGCGCTCAGCAGCGGCGTGATGCTGATCTGCGTGTCCTGATCCACCGAGGCCGCGTCAATCTCGAGCACCGCGCCATCATTGGACAGCAGCGCCGCCGCATCAGCGGTGACAAGGTCCACGGTGGGTTCGGGCAGGTAATCGTCAGCGTCGCTGTCGCCGTTCACACCGGCAAAGGGCACCTGCAGGATCTCTTCGCTGCCGTCCGCGCGCACCAGCTTGATCTCGACGCTCCAGGGATCGGCGTCGTTGGTGTCGCCAAAACCGGCCTGGTCGCGAGACACCACCGCTTCGAACGCGCCACCGGACAGCGGCACCGGCAAATCGGCCACAAACACCTGTGCCGCGCCATCCGCCGTGCTGGGCTGGGTCACAAAGCCGCGCACGATACCGACGCGCCCATAGTTTTCGCCCGCGACCGGCCAGGTCAGCGTCAGGTCGGTTGCGCCCCATGTGGCGCCAATTTCGGACCCCTGCGCGCGCAATTCGGCAATGCTGAACGGAATCGCCACATCGGCAAAGCGCAGGCGCAACCTGTCCGCATCCGGCGCTGTGACCGCGATGGACAGAACATCGCCCGACGCAGCGCCCGACAGGTCCTGCACGCCGCCCGACACGACCGTCCACTGGTCGTCCTGCTGCGCCTCGACCACGACCGACCCGCTGCCGGTGCTGGCGAGTTCAAACTCCACGGCCTCAAGCTGTGCCGCCTTGTCCAGCGCAAACTCCAGCGTCGACGCGCCCGAGCCGATTGACGCAACGGTTGCATCGTCGCTGTCCAGAACATCGGCCAGGCCGTCCGTCGCGGCGATCTTGGCACCCGTGGCCAGCTCGAGCACAAGGCGCGCGTTGCGCACTTCCAGCGTGCCTTCGTTGCTGCCGATATACAGCGACAGCGCATTCGCGCCGGCCTGCAATTGCGTGGGATCGATGCGTTCGACCTGCGTCACCCAGTCTTCGCCCGGCGCAAACGGATACCCGCCCTGCCCCGCGAAACCGTTGACCGACCGGCCAAGCGCAACCAACGCGGCATCGCCGCGCACGTCATAATTCAGCCAGGCCGCCCGGATCTCGGTGCCCAGATACGGGATCTGGACCGAAGACGCTGCCGTGCCCGCTTCGGGCGTCAGTACCGCGCTGCCGTCTTCAAACGCGAATTCATACGAGCGCCAGCCGCCCAGCGACCCGCCCAGATCAAGCGAGGCGAGCGCGTCCTGCACGCGCGACGGCCCGGATTCAACCGCACCCCACAGCGCCAGCTCGCTCAGCCCGGTGGCATCGCTGCCGCCTTTGGGCGCGAATTCAAGACGGATGGACCCCGCCGAAATCGGCGCGTCGAGGGTGATGACATTCCAGCCATCGCCCAGCTTGGTCAGGTCTTCCGATTGCAGCGGCCGCCGTGCCGTTGCCACTTCGAAAACATCAAGCCGGTAGGGCGCCGCGCCGAACACACGGATTTCGCTGACCGTGTGGCCCGGATCGATCTTCAGATCGACAATCGCCGTGTCATAGAGGGTCAGCGCAGTGCCGGTATCGCGATCAAACCCGAGGTGCCGGTCGCGCTGTTCTTCTGCCGCAACCGAGGCCGGAAGCCGCGCATCCGACGTCAGATCAACAGCTTCGATGGGGATTCGCCCGTGCCCGCCCGTTTCCGCCAGAAGTGTGTTTGCAAATGCAAAGGAAAAAACAGCAACAAACAAAGAAACCAGCGAAATATTCTTAAGCACGGCGGCACTCCACAAGCACAATCTTTGCGGGAGTCAAAACATGGCGTTAACTTATGGTCAATAATATTTTCTTTTTCGTGATTTGCTTTTTGGGTTGCATTCAGTTTCGCACTGATTCTTATTCGGCTGCTTGTTCCAAAATATCGACGATCCACAAATATCCGTTCTGCGCGAAACACTCTATTTATACTACCGTTCCTTTATGCGGCCCGCATGGATCGCCTGATGAGCCGGCCTGGCGCAACGGGCCATTTCTCCGCCGCTTTGCAGATACAGAATGTTGCCGTTCCAAGAACAATATTACCTGCGCGCGAAGGCGCGGTAGGCGATGCAAGCGCCAAAACCATCAGGCGAGGCCGCTGGCCGGATGCAACACGGCATGGGGTCTTACCCATCGGCCGGAGCGCTGCGGATCAGGGCATGCACCCACACCAGCACCGGCAGCGCCACGATCCCGCCGACCGGCCCCCACAGCCACAGGCCGAACACGATCGCAACAAACACGATCAGCGGGTTCACCGCGATCTGCTGGCCGACAAAGGTTGGCGTGGCAAACTGCGCTTCGATCATGTTGAGCGTCAGAAAGATCGCCGGCGGCACAAGAACCATCGCTCCGTGAAACTGGGTGATCCCGGCGATCAGCAGCCCGACCAGCACCATGGTCGGCCCAAGGTACAGCACAAAGTTCAGCACGAACGCCGCAATCCCCCACACCATCGGGTTGCTCACTCCGATCAGCGACAGGCCAAAGGCCAGCGCCGCGCCCAGACAGGCGTTGATCACGGTGATCATGACAAAGTAATGCGACACCGCCCGGTCGGCAGCGCGTAGCCGGCGGGCCCGTGCGGCCCCGGCCCTGTCGTACACGTCGTCGCGCGTCAAAAGCCAAAAGAACAGCGCGCCCACCGCGATCAGCATCTGCGCAAGAAGATTGGGCGCCATCCACAGCGCGTCGACCACGGTCGGCACGGCCTCTTCCATCGCCTCGTCGCCCGAGCCCGCGATGTGGCCTTCGATATTTTCGATCCCGCGCAGGGATTGCGTCATGTACACGACCCAGCTGCGCAGGTCTTCGATCAGCTGCGGATAAGTCTGGATCATGTAGCCAAGGACCGGCCCAAAGAAGACGACGAGCGTCAGCACCAAAGCTGCTGCGATCAACAATCCCGCAAGGGCACTGGCCCAGCGGGGCACGCCCGCGCGTTCAAGAATGCGCGCGGCAGGGCTGAGCACGATCCCAAGCATCAGCCCCAACACCAGCGGGGCCAGGACCGTCCGCGCCGCATCCAGCGCCGCAATGCCTGCCACCCCCGCAAGGATCACAAGGCAAACCGGAACCAGCCGGCCCAACGGCTGAAGGGACGCCGTGCTCTGCTCAGCCATGGCGGGGCGCTCTGGCGGGTGCGGCGCTAAATGCGGGCCGCGCGGCCGAAGGGGGGATGGCAAAGCCGTGCATTTTGATGCTCCGTCGTGCAAAGCCCCGGGCCGGCGCGGGGCGGGTGTCAGCCAGCTTGCAGGGAAAACGAGACGCGGCATGGGTTGGTTCCGCCCGCCCTGCCCCATGGGACGATTCGCGCGCCTGCACGGCTTTTTGGCCTGTCCCACCGCACTGGCCCGCGCCGCGACACGTCTCGGTGCCGCACCGTGCTTGGCGCCATAGCGTTATTGATTTCAATGGCTTGCGCCTGATACATCTGAATTCGCGCCCCCTGCCCTGTTCAGCTGTGACGGCGCGATGCGCAGAATTGTGGACAAGTGCGGCCCGCTTGGCTTAGATAACGCTTAACAAAGCTTTGGCGACACAAAGCGTTACAACAAAACCCGAGGCGAGTGTGACAGGGCCCCTGATGATCAACGAACGCGTGCGTGCACGTGCCGAAACCCTTGTATCTGCGCTGGACGCGCACATGCTGGCCTCTTTCGCGCCCGATGCGCGCAAGGAGCTGCGCCGGTTTTCCGCCGGAGAGGTGGCCGAGCTGCTGGGCGTGTCGACCAGTTTCCTGCGCAAGCTGCACTTTGACGGCAAGGCGCCCGAGGTTGAAACCAGCTCGGGCGGGCGGCGGCAATACAGCGCCGAAGACATCCTGGCGCTGCGCACCTTGCTGGACACGGGCAAGGCAAAAGGCAGCTACCTGCCCGGCCGCCGGGACGGGGAAAAGCTTCAGGTCATATCCTTTCTGAACTTCAAGGGCGGGTCGGGCAAGACGACCAGCACAGTGCACACCGCGCAGAAGCTGGCCCTGAAGGGATACCGGGTGCTGTGCGTGGACGTGGATCCGCAGGCTTCGCTGACTGTGCTGTTCGGGTTCCGGCCCGAGTATGACTTCCTTGAACAGGGCACGCTGTACGACGCGATCCGGTACGATGACCCCCTGCCCTTGTCAGCCGTCATCCATCCGACCTTCTTTCCCGGGATCGATCTGGCCCCCGGTGGGCTGATGCTGCAGGAGTTCGAGCACGAAACGCCGCGCGCCCTGCTGGAAAACGTGCAGCCCGCCTTCTATGGCCGCATGGCCGCGGCGTTGGCCGAGGTCGAAGACGCGTATGACGTCGTTCTGTTCGATTGCCCGCCACAGCTGGGCTATCTGACGATGGCGGCGCTGTGCGCGTCGACCTCGGTGCTGATCACCATCGTGCCCAACATGCTGGACGTCGCGTCGATGGCGCAGTTCCTGCAGATGTGCGCCGACCTGCTGGACGTGGTGGCCGAGGCCGGCGCGCCGATGTCGTTCGATTTCATGCGGTTCTTGATCAACCGGTACGAGCCCAACGACGGGCCGCAGCAGCAGGTCGTGTCGTTCCTGCGCACGCTGTTCGCGGGCGAAGTGATGATCGCGCCGATGCTCAAAAGCACCGCGATTTCGGACGCGGGCCTGACGCAACAGACGATCTACGAAGTCGAGCGCGGACAGTTCAACCGCCAGACCTATGACCGCGCGCTCGAGTCACTCAATACCGTCAATGACGAGATAGAGCAGCTGCTCCACGACGCCTGGAGACGATAGACATGGTACGCAAGAACATCCTCAGCACCGCCACCCCTGCCCCCGATGCCGCCACCCGGCGGCCCAAGGCCCCTGCCCCGCGCGGCGCGGTGGGTGCGCTGCAATCATCGCTGTCCAAACTGCAGGAAAATGCGGTGCAGGACCTCGATGCCACCCTGATTGACGACGCCGGGATCGAAGACCGGCTGGGCCAGGATGGCGCAGACCACCGCGCCTTGATGGACAGTCTGCGGACTTATGGCCAGCAGGTGCCTGTGCTGGTGCGTCCGCACGCGACCAAACCGCGCCGCTACGAGATTGTCTATGGCCGCCGCCGCCTGCGCGCCCTGCGAGAGCTGGGCCTGCCGGTGCGCGCCATGGTCCGCCAGCTGACCGATGATGAACTGATCATGGCGCAGGGGCAGGAAAACACCGCCCGCCGCGATCTGAGCTTTGTCGAAAAGGCAAGCTTTGCCGCGCAGCTGGACGCCGAGGGCTATGACCGCGAAACGATCGCCGCTGCGCTGTCGATCGATTTGCCGATGGTCAGCCGGATGCTCAAGGTCGGGCAGGCCGTTCCGCTGGAGACACTGCGCAAGATCGGCCCCGCGCCGGGGATCGGCCGCGACCGCTGGCTGGCCTTTGTCAAACTGCTGGAGGCGCCCGGCGCGCGCACCCGCGCCTTTGTCTTTCTGGATCGGCCCGATGCGTTGCCGCTGTCGTCAGACGACCGGTTCGAGAAGATTTTTGCCCGCGCGCGCGAGGCCGCCGAGGGCAAGCGCAAGGCCCCCGCCGCCGCTGCGCCGCCACGCGCGCTGAGGGCAGGGCAGGGCGGCGTGATCGGTGACATCCGCCGGTCGCGCAAGGGCGTGATGCTGACCGTCACCGCC
>JAHDCH010000051.1:0-7682 GCA_020629995.1 Pseudaestuariivita sp.
CGTGCCCGCGTGATGGAATGGTAGACATAGGGGACTTAAAATCCCTAGGCCTTTGCGCCGTGCCGGTTCGAGTCCGGCCGCGGGTACCACATGTCCGATCCTCTCTTGCACCCAAGGCCGCGCCGCGCCACAACAGGCGGTGCGCCCGCGCAGGCGCCCAATCAAGAAGGATCGCACGCATGAAAAACGCAGGCAATTTCTACATTGGCGGCGCCTGGGTCGCCCCGCAGGACGGGCGCGATTTCCCGGTCATCGACCCCTCGACCGAAGAGGCCGTCTCGACCATTTCGCTGGGCGGCGCAGCCGACACCAACGCGGCCGTCGCCGCAGCCAAGGCCGCGTTCCCCAAATGGGCCGCATCGTCCAAGGCTGAACGGCTCGAGCTGATGGAGACCATCCTTGAGGTCTACCACAAGCATGCCGACGAGATGGCCGCGGCGATCAGCAGCGAGATGGGCGCGCCCATCGACATGGCCAAGGTGCAGCAGTCGGGCACCGGGTCGTACCACCTGCAGGCCTTTATCGATGCGTTCCGCGATTTTGAATTCGAACACCCGCTGCGAGCGGGCGAGGAAAGCACGCATATCATCAAGGAGCCCATTGGCGTCTGCGCCCTGATCACGCCGTGGAACTGGCCGATGAACCAGATCACGCTCAAGGTCGTGCCGGCGCTGGCGACGGGTTGTACGATGGTTCTGAAACCGTCCGAGCAATCGCCTTTGTCGGGCATCCTGTTTTCGGAAATCATGCACGAAGCGGGCGTGCCGGCGGGCGTTTACAACATGGTCAATGGCGATGGGCCGGGCGTGGGCAGCCAGCTGTCGGCGCACAAGGACATCGACATGGTCAGCTTCACCGGCTCGACCCGGGCGGGCCGCGCGATCACCATCGCCGCCGCCGACACGATCAAGCGCGTCAGCCTCGAGCTGGGCGGGAAAGGCGCGAACCTTGTGTTCGCGGATGCCGATCCCAAGGCCGTCAAACAGGGCATCATCCGCTGTTTCAACAACACCGGCCAGTCGTGCAACGCGCCGACCCGGATGCTGGTCGAACGGTCGCGCTATGACGAAGCGGTCGAACAGGCCAAGGAGGCCGCCGAGGCCACATCGGTCAATGCCGCCAGCGCCGAAGGCCGCCACATCGGCCCGCTGGTCAGCGAGATGCAGTTCGACAAGGTGCAGGACCTGATCCAGAAGGGCATCGACGAAGGCGCGCGCCTTGTCACCGGCGGGGTGGGCCGCCCGGACGGGCTGAACCGCGGCTTTTTCGTCAAGCCGACCGTCTTTGCCGATTGCAACAACGACATGCAGATCATGCGCGAAGAAATCTTTGGCCCGGTCCTGTCGATGATGCCCTTCGACACCGAAGAAGAGGCCATCGCCATCGCCAATGACACCGATTACGGCCTGACCAACTATGTCCAGACGACCGACCCTGAAAAGGCCCGCCGCGTGGCGCGCGCGGTGCGGTCCGGCATGGTCGACATCAACGGGCAGGCGCGCGGCGCCGGGTCGCCCTTTGGCGGGATGAAACAGTCGGGCAACGGGCGCGAAGGCGGCGTCTGGGGGCTGGACGAGTTTCTTGAGGTCAAGGCGATCGGCGGCTGGCCGGCCGAATAAGCCCGAGCTTTGCTCACAAAAAACGGCGGGCCAGCGATGGTCCGCCGTTTTGCGTTTCACCCGCGCGTTGCCGCTGTGGCCGCGCCCGTGCCCGCCCGGCGGCCAAAGACCGCGCCCGAGGTCAGCCCGGACCCGCCCGGGTAGCCATTGTAGAACACGCCGCCCACCAGTTCGCCGCAGGCATAAAGCCCCGGGATCGCCGCATCGCCCTGGTCCAGCACCGCGCCAGCGTCGTCAACCTTGAGCCCGCCATAGGTAAAGGTGATGCCGCCCGTGACCGGGTAGGCGCGGAACGGGCCCTGATCCAGCTTTTGCGCCCAGTTCGATTTGGCCAGCGCCAGACCCTGCGTGGCTTTGCCATCCAGCACCGTGGGGTCAAATGGCGTGGTGTCGTCGACCGCGGCGTTGTACGCCAGCAGCGTCTGATGCGCGGCGTCCTGATCGACACCGTCCAGAAGCGGGATCAGCGCGTCGAGCGTGTCCGCCTCGACGTAATGTGCATCGTGGAAATGGTATTCGCCGTACAGCAGGTCCAGCACCTTGGCGTCGAACACCTGCCAGGCAAAATGCCCCGGCTGCTGCATGATCGCGGCGCCGAATTGCGCGTAGGTGTAGTTGCGGAAATTGATCCCTTCGTCCACGAACCGCGCGCCCCGAGCGTTCAGCATCACGCCGAGGAAATAGCAGATCTTGCGGTAATTCTTGCGCTCACCCGGGGGCAGGTCGAGGTTGCCGTACTCGGCCATGTGCAGGTCCATGGGCGTGGCGTGGCAGCCGCCGTAGAACCCGTACTCTTGCGCGCCCAGTCGGGCCGCCATGACAAGGCCATCCCCGGTGTTGTGGGGCGTGCCGCGCACCTTGGCCTTGTCCCAATCGGGGCCGATATGCTGTTGGCGCAGCTCGGCGCTGGCCTCGAACCCGCCGCAGGCCAGGATCACGGCATCGGCGGTCAGCGTCTCGCCGCTGCCCGTGCGCACGCCGCACACGCGCCCCGCGTCCACGATCAGGTCGGTGACGGCGGCCGAGTAGCGGATCGTCCCGCCAAGGCGTTCAAACGCGGCCAGTTCCTGATCGAACAGCCCCACGCCTTCGTTGTCGGCGGCCAGCGTCAGCCCGCCCCAGAACACGAACCGCCCTTCCTTTTCAAAGCTTTGGCGGCTGTAGATCGGCTCGAACCGGACCTGGTGCGAGGCAAGCCAGGCCATCGTGTCATAGCTTTGATCGATCAGCGTGCGCTGTTCCGGCCCAAGGGGGCGGCCATCGTTGAACCCCAGCAGATCCTTGGCAAAGGTGTCGCGGGTGTAGCCGCCAAAATCGGTGCGGGCCAGGCGCGGATCGTCCGGGTCCTTGAGCAGGGGCAAAAGGTCATCGCCTGATCCATAGGCAAAGCGCATCGCCCCGGCGGTATATTTGGTGTTGCCGCCCGCCAGCGCGGCGTCTGCCTTTTCAAGCATCAGCACCTCGGCGCCGTTTTCCAGCGCGGCGATGCCGGCGCAAAGGGCTGCATTGCCGGAACCGGCGATGATGATCTTGGTCATGGGGTCCAGGCCTCGGGGTTGATCATGTGGATGGGTGCGCCGTCCGCATAGGCGTTGATCTGGTCAAAGATGTCGGCGAATTGCAGGTCAAATTCATCCTCGGTCACATAGCCAAGATGCGGCGTGGGCAGGACGTTGTCGTGGGTCAGCAGCGGATGTGCGGGATCGGTGAGGGGTTCGGTGTCAAAGACATCAACGGCGGCATGGATGCGGCCCCGCGCCACTTCGGCCTCGAGCGCGCCAGGCGCGACCAGCCCCGCGCGGGACGTGTTCACGAACAGCGCGCGCGGCGCCATCGCGGCAAGATCGCCGGCGGTTATGATCCCGCGCGTCTCCGGTTTGAGACGCACATGCAGGCTGACGATATCGGAGGTGGCAAAGAACGCCGCACGCGATGGGGCCACCTGTGCGCCGTCCGCCGCGGCGCGGGCGCGGCCGGCCTCCGAAGACCACCACTGCACCTGCATCCCCAGCGCGCGCGCGTAATCCGCAACGGCCCGCCCGATCCTGCCATAGCCGTAAAGGCCCAGCGTCCGTCCGCGCAGCGTCCGGCCCACACCGGCCTGCCAGCGTCCCGCCCGGATCGACGCAACCTGCTGCGGGATCTGGCGAAAGCTGGCCAGGATCAGCGCCAGAGTATGCTCGGCCGCTGCATAAGACGGCGTTCCCGAATGCATGTTGGAGCACAGCAAGACGCCGTTGGCGGTGCAGGCTGGCACGTCCACATGTGGGTAGACGCTGCGCTGCGAGATCAGCCTCAGCCGCGGCAGCCGGCTCAGAAGGTCGGCGGTGATCTGTGTTCTTTCGCGGAACAGGACCAGCGCCTCGGCCTCGGCCAGCCGCGCGGCCAATGCCTGCGGATCGGGTTCGTGATCCGTCCAGACGGTGACATCATGCGCGCGCAGCCGATCATAGCAGGGCAGGGTGCGCAGCGTGTCGAACCAGTCGTCAAGAATGTGGACTTTCACCGGCTTTCCACTCCGGCATGGGGGGTGGGCGACCGGGGGGTCGGCACGAACACCGCCTCGTCCAGTGCGCAGAGCGCCGTCAGAACCTGCTGGCGCGCCGCCAGAAGGTGATTGAACTGCACATCACAGCCCGCAATCGGCGCGGGGTAGGCTGAAATTTCTGTCTGGATCAGGGCGCGCGCCCGTTTCAATTCGGTCCGCGCAAGGACAAGGCAGTCTTCGAACGTGTCGGTCATTGTGGCTCTCCAGTCGATATTGTATGCGATAGTATACAATATCAGCGCCGTCAATTCCCGGGCCAGACACGCGCGGGGACAAAGACCTTTCCGGCGGCGAGCTTGCGTGCCGTGCGGACCAGCCCCGCCGACTTGATCTGCGCGCCGGATGCGGTCAGGGCGTAGTCGACCAGAACGTCGATCGAGCCGGACGCATGTTCCAGCACGATGCGCGCAGGCGAGCCGTTTGGGATCGGCACATCGGCCACCGTGCCGGGTGCCAGGACGCACGAGGCCAGGCATTGCGCGCCTGTCACGGCCATCGTGGGATGTGTTTTCCAGGGCATGAAATACCGCACGGCCACGCTGCCGCCGTCGCGGGGCGGAGCGACGATCCCGAATTTCGGCGTGACAGATTGCGACACGTCGCCCATGCCCATGCGCGCGCCTGCTTCGCGGCGCACTGCCTCCATCCGTGCGAAAAAGGCGGTGTTGGCGTCCAGTTCGGCTGCGCTTTCGTACCCGGTCAGGCCAAAGCTTTCGGCGCGGGCGATGACCATGGGCATGGCCACGTCCATGCAGGTGACGGGAATGCCGCCAATCTCTTCGATCAGGTTGCCGGTGGGCAGGAAATGCCCGGTGACGCCGCCGACCGTGTCCATGAACTGTAGCGCGACGGGCGCGGCGGTGCCGGGCACCCCGTCAATCCGCGCCTCGCCGTCATAGCTGACCCGCCCGCCCGGCGTCTGAACGGTGGCCGTCACCCGCGCCCCGGTGTTGACCGCGCGGATGTTGACCTGCGTCTCGCCCTCGCGCGCGGGCACCAGCCCCATTTCGATCGCGGCGGGCCCGACGCCCGACAGGATGTTGCCGCAAGTGGGTTTGAAATCCACAAGACCATCTTCGACCCCGACCTGAGCAAAGAAGTAATCGACATCGGCCCAGTCTTCGTCTGACCGCGACAGCATGGCGACCTTGGTAGTCACCGCCGCGCCGCCGCCGATGCCGTCGATGTTCAGCGCGTTGCCCGATCCGATCAGCGCCACCAGCACGCGGGCCAGCGTCTCTTGGTCATGGGGCAGGGCGGCGCGGTTGATGTAGGGGCCGCGCGACGTGCCGCCGCGCATGAACAGGTAGGGGATCGCGGTCTGGGTCATGTCAGTGGCCAGGGCAGGGTGACGTATTCCTGCAGCAGCCCGGGCGGGAAGTCGCGGTTGAGCATTCCGGCCATCAGGCACATGAACCCGATCCCCGCCGCCGTATACAGCGCGGCAAAGACCGTGCCGACCCCGGCGCGCAATTTGAGGAAGGCGAACAGGAACAGCGCCAGCGCCAGGATAAAGCCCAGCAGCGACGTCAGGATCAGCAGCCCGGCAAACCACGCCAGCGTCGGCCACAGCCCATGGGTGGCCTCGGCATCGTCGCCCTGCTTTTCGCGGTCGGCAAAGATCGTGTCGGTTTCGGGCTTCAGCATCATGCGGATGATCAGCGCGGCGCAACCTACAAGGCAGACGCCCGCCACGAACATCGGGAACGTGCGGTCGCGGCTGAAGCTGGGGATCGAGGCCGCATCGTAGAACGCGTAGGCGATATAGGCCGTCACAGCGAGAAGGAAGACCAGCGGCGCACGCTTGGATCCGGATTTGACGTCGCCCTCGGCCATGATGTTCTTGGCCTGCCGCAGGCCGACCACGACCGACAGCAAGGTGATGATGATCAGCACGATCACGATGGGCGAAAAGATATAGTCGATCCCCTCGCCAAACCCCTTGCGGAACCGCGATTGCGCGATCTGGAGCGCCTGGTTGGCGTAGGTTTCGGCGGGGTTCGACAAGACGAAGCCGATCAGGAAGGCGGGACGCGACCAGTCGAACCGCCGCATCAGGATTCCCAGGAACCCGATGGCAAACAGCGCCACGAGGTCCATCAGGTTCTGGCCCGACTGGAACGCGGCGAACGAGATGATCATGAACAGGAACGGCGCCAGCAGGGCAAAGCGGATCGTCGTCAGCTTGGCAATCCCGCCCGAGGCCGCGATGCAGATGATCGTGCCCACCACGTTGGCCAACGCCAGCAGCCAGACGATGGAATAGGTGATGTCGAGGTTGTTTTTCAGCATCGCTGGCCCAACCTCGATCTGGCCAGAGCCCAGAAGGGCAATCGCCCCGATAAAGATCGCCATCGACCCGGACCCGGGGATGCCGAACAGCAGCGTGGGCACCAGCCCGCCGCCCTCTTTGGCGTTGTTCGAGCTTTCGGGCCCGATCACGCCGCGCACTTCGCCGTTGCCAAAGTTGGACTTGTCCTTGCTGGTCTGCACCGTGTGGCCATAGGCGATCCAGTCCACGACCGAGCCGCCAAGGCCCGGGATCACGCCCACAACCACGCCGATGATCGAACAGCGCACCGACAGCCAGATGTTGGCGAACCAGTCGCGCACCCCGTCCAGCCAGCCGCCGCCCAGGGCCTGTTCCTTGGCGATGGCGCGGTCCTGGCGCAGCAGCGAAATGATCTCGGGGATGGCAAAGATGCCAAGGCCGACGATCACCAGCTTGAGCCCGTCTGTAAGGTAGGGAAAGTCATAGGACGACATGCGCAGGTCGCCCGATGATGCGCCTTCGCCAATGGTGCCGATCAACATGCCAAGGCCGGCAGCCACCAGCCCCTTGATCGCGACGCGGCCCGCAAGGATGCCGACCATCGACAGGCCGAAGATCGTGATCATCAACAGCTCGGGCGTGCGGAATTCCAGCACGATGGGCCGCGCCACAAGGATGAACACCGTCAGAAAGGACGCGCCGACCAGACCGCCGAACAGGGACGAGGCAAAGGCCGCCGACAGCGCCCGGGCCGCCATCCCGCGTTTGGCCATGGGAAAGCCGTCAAGCACGGTGGCCTGGGATGCGGACGATCCCGGAATGCCCATGAGCACCGAGGCAAAGGTATCGGACGTGGGCACCACGGCAACCATCCCCACCATCAGCGCCAGGCCCAGGATCGGGTCCATCCCGAACATGAACGGCAACAGCAGCGACAGGCCGGCAATCCCGCCCAGCCCGGGAAAGACGCCGATGCACAATCCCATCACCACGCCCAGCACCAGATAACCCAGAACCAAGGGTTGCAGGATCAACGCCCAGGCATCGCCCAGGGCCGGCAGCGCGGTGCTCAAAATGTCCATGAGATATCCTCGGCTTCGCTTGTGAAAACGCCCCGCGGGTTGACCGCGGGGCGTTCGCAAAGCGCAGCTTACTTGAGGGTCACGCCGTAGCGCTCTTCGAGCCAGCCAACGACAAAGTCCTTGGCGGCCTGCGGCACTTCGGTCCCGCTTTTCAGCGCGGC
>JAHDCH010000051.1:7782-13417 GCA_020629995.1 Pseudaestuariivita sp.
TCCTTGAAAGTCGGCATGTCGGGGAAGGTCGGGTCGCGCACGATGTTGCCCGCGTCATCGAGGGCGCCCCAGCTCATCATCGGAACGGCTGTGCCCGCCTCGACCAGAGGCGTCACGCCTTTGAGGTACGAAGACGAGGTCTGGTAATCGATGTTGGCTTCGCCCCGTTCAAACATCAGGCGGCCGTCACCGCGGCCCTTGATGCCGAACACCGGCTCGACGTTCAGGCCCAGCATTTCCCATGCCAGCAGCGGCACGAGATCAAGCCGCGTTGCGCCCTGGCTGCCGTAGATGAAGTCTTCGCCCTGCAGGCCCGAGGCATCAAGGCCATCCATCTTGCCGGCCATCTCGGGCGGCAGGTATGCCACGCCGCCGGTGCCCGAAGCCAGAACCACGTTCCAGTCGGCATAATTGTATTTCACCCGCGGATCGCCCAGCAGGAACGGGAACTGCGTCGACCCCGAAGAGCCGAAGATCAGCGTGCCTTCGCTGTCTTCATAGCTTTGCTCCTGGAAAAAGTTCGCGCCTTTGGTCGAACCGGCACCGGGCATGAACTTGACGACAACGGTCGGCGTGCCGGGCAGCGCTTCGGACAGAAGCGGTGCATAGAAGTTGGCCCATTTGGCCGAACCGCCGGTTTCCGAGAACGGAATGATCCATTCGACGGTCTTGCCGCTCAGATCCAGCCCGTGCCCATCGGCAGCGGCCTGGGTCGCAAAGGTCGCGGCGGCGGCGGCCACAAGACCGCAGGCCACACGACGTGTGGTTTTCAGAATGGACATATGTTCCTCCCTAGGATGCGATCGCGCCCTCCCAGACGCGGTCAATCAGAATCGCGGGCCTGTCCTTGCCCGGTTGATGTCCAAAACGTGACCTGCGAACCTTGCATGAAACTTGCGAGAGCCAAAAAGATGCGGATCACTTTGGTCGAGGACAATGTCGGGCTGGCCCGGGGCATCGCCTACCGGCTGGAGGATGCGGGCCACGCGGTCGACATCCTGCATGACGGAGAGGCCGCGGCGCTGTTTCTCAGGGACGACGGATCGGACCTTGTGATCCTCGACATCAACCTGCCGGGGCGCGATGGTCTGGACCTGCTGAAGGACCTGCGCGCGCGGGCAGACATGCGACCCGTCATCCTGCTGACTGCGCGGGCCGAAACCGAGGACCGGGTGATCGGCCTTGATGCGGGCGCGGATGATTACCTGATCAAGCCTTTCGAGATGGCCGAGCTGGAGGCGCGGGTGCGGGCCCTGTCTCGTCGCCGCGCGGTGCCGCAGCGCCAGTTGGTGACCATCGGCCAGATCGATTTTGACCCGGCCGCACGGCAGATGTTCCACAAAGGCACCCCGGTCGAGGTGCCCCGGCGCGAGCTGGCTGTGTTCGAATGCCTGCTGGCTTCGGGCGGGCGGCTGGTGTCCAAGGCGGCGTTGCTGGACTACGCTTATGGCGTGGGCGCGGATGTCGAGGAAAAGGTGATCGAGGTCTATGTCTCGCGCCTGCGTTCGCGGCTGCGCACCTTTGGCGTGACGATCAAGGCGCAGCGTGGCTTGGGGTATCAGCTGTTGAACGAGCCTGCGCCGTGAAGGTTCAGTCGCTGCGCATCAGGCTGATCGTGATCATCCTGACCCCATTGCTGCTGGTGGCCATTGCGGCTGGCGTCTGGCAGTTCCGCAACACGACGCTGCGCGCGCAGGACATCTTTGATCGGGGCCTTCTGTCGGCAGCCCTCGCGATCTCGCGCGATGTCGCGCTGTCTGGTGGCGACGCGCTGGGCCCGGCGACGCGGCGTCTGGTCAGCGACACATCCGGGGGCGAGCTGTTCTATCACGTCTATGCGCCGGATGGGGTTTTTGTGACCGGGTACGGGTCACCGCCGCCGCCACCGCAGGGCACACCACCCACGCTGAGCGACCCGTTCTACTATACCGGCGTCTATCAGAGCCAGAGCGTCCGCGTCTTGCGATTTCAGGACGCGGCCAGCGTCGAAGGAATCTCGGGGCTGTTCACGATTTCGGTTTGGCAGGATGTCCGCGTGCGCAATTCGTTTGTGCGCGACGTGGTCACGCGCACGATTGTGGTCATCACGCTCTTGCTTCTGTCTGTGGCCCTGATCGTGTGGTTTGGCGTGCGTTTCGGCCTGCGCCCGCTGCTGGACCTGGAAGAGGCGATCGCCCGCCGCACACCCAGCGACCTGACACCGATCCAGCGCAATGTGCCGGTCGAGGCCCGCGGGATCGTGGCCACCCTGAACGCCCTTTTGGACAGGGTCGCCCGCAGGATCAGCTCAAAGGACGAATTCATTTCGAATGCGGCGCACCAATTGCGCAATCCTATAGCGGGTGTTCTGGCCCTGGCCGAAGCGGTGGAAACCGCGCCGACGCCCGATGCCGCCCGCCAGCGCAGCGCCGAGCTGGTCACCGCCGCGCGCGACGCCTCGCACCTGACCAACCAGCTTTTGTCGTTTGAGAGGGCCAAGGGCGCGAGGATGGCGGATGGCGGAGCGCCTGTCGTGATCGCGGATCTGTGCCAGAGTGTCCTGACGCGGTTCCGCGACCAGAACGCCGAACGGCTGGGCGGGATCACTGTCGAGGCACGGATCGAAACGGGCCCTGCCCAAGTGCATGGTGACCGGCTGATGCTGGGCGAGGCGCTGCTGAACCTGTTGACGAACTGCCTTGTACACGGGGGGCCGACGCTTGACCGGATCACCCTGTCTGCGGCTGTCAAAGGAAAGACGATCCGGCTTCGCGTCAGCGATACGGGCATTGGCATCGCGCCCGCGGATCGCGAGCTGGCCATGGGCCGGTTCGCCCAGGCCAAGGCTGGCCCGGGAACGGGCCTTGGCCTTCCCATTGCGCGGCGCGTTGCCGAAAATCACGGCGGCCAGTTGCAGATCACCGGCAACGGCCCGGGCACCGTGATCGACCTGAGCTTGCCTGCCCACGCCGCCTGATACGCAGCAAGCAACCGATTATGTAAGGAAAAGTGGCAGCCCGTAGGGGAATCGAACCCCTCTTTCCAGGTTGAAAACCTGGCGTCCTAACCGATAGACGAACGGGCCACGCTGTGGTGAGGGCGGTTTAGGCAAAGCGGCGCGGAGTCGCAAGAGGAAAAATGCAGCCGGACAGAGCCTGCGTCAGGGTTGCGCAGGGGCGGCGTCCGAAAGAGCCAGCTGGGGCGATTGCCGGCCCTGCCAGCTGTTGATCTCGAGCCGCCCGGCCACGTGAAACCGCGCGCCGCCGTGGGCCAACAGTGCGGGGCCAAGGGGGCCGTCCATCGCGCCAAAAGCGATGCCGTCGAGCCGCGCGCCCAGCCCGTCGCCGACGGTGATCTTGAGGTGGCCGGTGCCCACCTCGCGCGCTGCCAGGATACGGCAATCGGGCAAGGCAAAGCGTGGGGCAGGGGCGCCGGCGCCATAGGGGCCTGCGCGGTCCAGCGCCTCGATCAGGTCGGTCTGCACTGCGCCGGGCATCAGCGCGCCATCAAGGCGCAGGTCAGCGGGGCCGTTCAGGCCTGCGCCCTGAGCTGCCAGCAGATCGGACAGCCGCGCCATCGCGGGTTCCAGTTGTGCCCGGGTCAGCGACAGCCCCGCCGCCATCTTGTGCCCGCCGCCCTTTTCGATCAGCCCTTCGCGCGCCAGACGCTGGATTGCCGCACCCAGATCGACACCGGCGACCGAGCGTCCCGAGCCTTTGCCCGCGTCGCCGTCAAAGCCGATGACGATCGCCGGTCTGTTGGCTTGCTCCTTGAGGCGCGAGGCAACAATCCCGACAACGCCTGCGTGCCAGCCGTCTCCCGCAGCCCATGTCAGCGGCGCGTCCAGCCCGCGCGTTGTGGCCTGGTCGAGCGCGGCGTCGCGCACACGGGCTTCGATCTCGCGCCGTTCGGTGTTGAACGCGTCCAGCCGTTCGGCCATGGCTGCGGCTTCGTGCGGGTCGGTCGTGCTGAGGAGGCGCGCGCCCAGGTCGGCGCGCCCCACGCGGCCGCCTGCGTTGACCCGCGGCCCCAGCACATAGCCAAGGTGGTAGGAGGTGGGCGCTGTATCGAGCCGCGCAGCATCGCACAGCGCCACAAGGCCCACGCGGTCGCGGCGGGCCATGACCTTGAGGCCCTGCCGAACAAAGGCGCGGTTCACCCCGATCAGGGGCGCAACATCCGCCACGGTGCCAAGCGCCACCAGATCGAGCAACGCCATCAGGTCCGGGCCCGCTGATCCGGCCTCGCGCAGCTGGCGGCCCGCCTCGACCAACGTGAGAAAGACGACACCGGCGGCGCACAGATGCGCCAGATCGCCGCTTTCATCCTGACGGTTCGGGTTCACCACGGCCAGCGCAGGCGGCAGGGTTTCCCCGCCCAGGTGATGGTCCAGCACGACCACATCTGCACCCTTGGCCGCGGCCAGAGCTTCGTGACTGAGCGTGCCGCAATCGACGCAGATGATCAGGTCATGCGCGGCGGCCAGAGCCTGCATGGCGGGCGCGTTGGGGCCATAGCCTTCGTCGATCCGGTCGGGAACATAAAGCGTGGCGACCATGCCGAAATGGCGCAGCCAGCTGACCAGCAGCGCGGCCGAGGTCCCGCCGTCGACGTCGTAATCGGCAAAGATCGCGATGCGCTGGCGTCCGGTTGCGGCGGCAAGGATACGCGCGGCCGCAGGCTCCATGTCGCGCAAGCTGCGTGGGTCGGGCATCAGGTCTCGGAGGCGAGGGGCAAGGTAGCTTTCGGCGTCCTGCGGCGCGACGCCCAGGCGTGCCAGCACGCGCGCCAGTGCTTCGGGCAAGCTGGTTGTCTGCGCCATGGCGGCGGCGGCGCGATCCAGCGCACTGCCCGGACCAACCCAGCGGCGCCCGGTGAGGGACGCCTCAACGCCGAGGAAGGCGGGTGGGATCTGTGCGGCTTGGTTCATGCCGCAACACTACAGGATATGGGTGCGGCCCGCCAAGGGGCCGCAAGGTCTTGTGCACAGGAAAGGTGCGGGTCTGTGGATAGATCAGGCCGGGTTGCGGTAGATCACGCGCCGGACCGACCCGGTTTTGGACCGCATCAGGATCGTCTCGGTCGTCAGATAGCCGACCTCGCGCTTGATCCCGGGCAGGAGCGAGCCGGAGGTGACGCCGGTCGCGGCAAAGATCACGTCTTCGGTCACCAGATCGTCTCGGGTGTAGACGCGATCAAAGTTGGTGATGCCCGCCTTTTGGGCGCGGCCTTTTTCGTCGTCGTTGCGGAACAGAAGCTTGCCGTAGAATTGCCCGCCCATGCATTTCAGTGCAGCGGCGGCCAGGACGCCTTCGGGTGCGCCGCCGGCGCCCATGTACATGTCGATGCCGGTGGTGGCGGCTTCGGCGCAGTGCATCACACCGGCAACATCGCCGTCGGTGATCAGGCGGATCGCGCAGCCGGTGCCGCGCAGCTCGTCCAGCATCGCTTCGTGGCGGGGCCGTTCGAGAACGCAGACGGTGATGTCGTTGGTCGAACAGCCCTTGGCCGAGGCCAGGGCCGAGACGCGTTCCGCGGGCGACATATCAAGCGTGACGACGCCTGCGCGGAAGCCGGGTCCGATGGCCAGTTTTTCCATGTAGGTGTCGGGTGCGTGCAGCATCGAGCCGCGCGGGCCCATGGCGATCACGGTCAG
>JAHDCH010000052.1 GCA_020629995.1 Pseudaestuariivita sp.
GCACATCGCCGCGCGCCTGCCAGCCTTCGATGATCGGATCGGTCCAGGCCCAGGCAGCCTCAACCTCGTCCCCGCGCATGAACAATGTCTGGTTGCCCCGGATCACGTCCATGATCAGCCGCTCATACGCGTCCGGCACATCCTCGACATCGGGGCCAAGTGCCTCGGAAAAGGTCATGTCCAGCGGCACGGTCACAAGGCGCATGCCGCCCGGGCCCGGCTCCTTGATGGTCACGTCCATCGTCATGCCTTCGTTCGGCTGCAGCCGGATGGTCAGCATGTTGGAATGCGTGTCCTCGCCCTCGTCCACGTCAAAGATGGAATGGCGTGTGGGTTTGAAGACCACGGTGATCTCGCTCATCCGCGCCTTCATCCGCTTGCCGGTGCGCAGGTAGAACGGCGTGCCGGCCCAGCGCCAGTTCTCGATATGGGCGCGCAGCGCGATAAAGCTTTCGGTCTTGGAGCGCGGATCCTCGGCATGCTCGCGATAGCTGGCCACGTCGCCGCCCGCCTCGTACTGGCCGCGCACGATGTGGTGCGGCTCGACCGGGGCCAGCGCGCGGATCACCTTTAGCTTTTCGTCGCGCACCGCGTCGGGGTCAAAGCGCGACGGCGGCTCCATCGCGATCAGACAGAGCAGCTGCATCAGGTGGTTCTGCACCATGTCCCGCATCGCGCCCGATTTGTCGTAATAGGCGCCGCGCCCGTCCACACTGACCGTTTCGGCCACGGTGATCTGGATGTGGTCGATATACTGGCTGTTCCACAGCGGCTCGAACAGGACATTGCCGAACCGCACCGCCATCAGGTTCTGAACCGTCTCTTTGCCCAGGTAGTGATCGATGCGGTAAATCTGGTCTTCTCGGAAATGCTGCGCCAGGTCCGCGTTCAGCGCCTGCGCCGAGTCCAGATCCCGCCCGAACGGCTTTTCCACCACGACGCGGCTGTCCTTGGTCGCGAGGCCATGGCTGTGCAGACGCTGGGCGATGTCGCCAAACAGCCCCGGCCCGACCGAGAAGTAGAACGCGCGCACCACAGCCGCGTCATCGCGCATCATCTCCTTGAGCGGCTGCCAGCCATCCTCGCCCCGCGCATCCACGCGCATGTAGTCGAGCGTGTCCAGAAACTGCTCCAGCGTGCCGCTTTCGCAGCCGCCGCCGGTGCCAAATTCGGAAATCGCATCGCGCACCATCTGCTGAAACGCCGCCCGGTCCAGATCCGACCGCGCCGCGCCGATGATCCGCGCGCCCTCGGGCATCTGGCCCGCGCAAAACCGGCGAAACAGACCCGGCAGGATCTTGCGCCGGGCCAGATCGCCCGTACCACCAAAGATCACCAGATCAAACGGCTCGACAGGAATAACGCGAGAGACCATGGCAGCGTCCTTTCTCCAAAGACGGTTAGCGCTAACAAATTGTCAGCGCCCTCATAACCGCCTAGTTCCGTGTTGTCTAACACCAACTGCGCGGCGCGCAATGGCGACAATGTGAACGCGCGCTTCTTTACGGTTCAGGCGCAAAGGGTTAAGCCCGGTGTCTGATGCAGGTGACAAGGCAGGTTGACATGAAAGACCACCCGGGCGGCAGCACCGCCAAGTTCTCGGACCCGTTTTTCACTGCCAAAGGCGAGGCCCGCGCCCAAGTCGCCCTCAGCTCTCCGCGCACGCTCTGGTTCAACACCGGCACGCTGTGCAACATCACCTGCGCCAATTGTTACATCGACAGCTCGCCCACCAATGATGCGCTGGTCTACCTTTCCGCGGATGACGTGTCAGACTACCTGTCCCAGATCACTGACCGGGACTGGCCGATCACCGAAATCGCCTTTACCGGGGGCGAGCCGTTCATGAACCCCGCGATGATCGAGATGGCCCGCCGGTCTCTGGCCGCTGGGTTCGAAGTGCTGATCCTGACCAACGCGATGCGCCCGATGATGCGCAAGACGGTGCAACGGGGCCTGCTCGAGCTCAATGCCGCCTACCCCGGCAAACTGACGCTGCGCATCAGCCTCGACCACCACGCCGCCGCGATCCACGATGCCGAACGCGGAACAGGCTCTTACGACA
Organism: Pseudaestuariivita sp.; assembly: GCA_020629995.1. Classification (GTDB taxonomy): domain Bacteria; phylum Pseudomonadota; class Alphaproteobacteria; order Rhodobacterales; family Rhodobacteraceae; genus Pseudaestuariivita. Next base: position 2,066 of record JAHDCH010000052.1, read on the forward strand.
TCGCCCTTCAGGGGATGGACTGGCTGCGGGACAATGGCTTTGCCATGGCGGTCGCCGGCCGCGTCGAGTTTGCCGAAACCGAGGCCGAGGCCCGCGCCGGCTATGCCGCGCTCTTTGCCGCGCGCGGTTATGACATCGACGCGCAGCATCCGGTGGTGACAACGCTGTTCCCGGAAATGGACCTGAGCGTCGAGGTGCCCGAAATCACCACTGACTGCTGGGGCATCCTGAACAAATCCCCTGACGACGTCATGTGCGCCTCGTCCCGCATGGTGGTCAAACGCAAGGGCGCCGACCGCCCCGCTGTCCTGGCCTGTACGCTGTTGCCCTACGAGCCACAGTTCGAAATGGGCGCCACCCTTGCCGAGGCCGAGGCGCCCGTGCGCCTCAACCACCCCCATTGCGCCAAATTCTGCGTTCTGGGTGGCGCGTCCTGCTCTGCCTGACGGATCGCGGTTTCTTCTCTTTTCAAATATGGCCGCCGGAGGCTCCCCGGCGTGCCACATGCGGGCCGTTCAAACCTCCGGCGCCATCAGCTCCACTTCGCCGCCATCCCGCACCGACGTATAGAAACAGCTGCGCCGCCCGGTGTGGCAGGCCGGGCCGGTCTGCTCGATCTGCAACAGCAGGCAATCGCGGTCGCAATCGACACGCAAATCGATCAGCTTCTGCACGTGGCCGGACGTCTCGCCCTTGATCCAGAAGGCCTGGCGCGACCGCGACCAATACGTCACCTGTCCCGTGGCCAGCGTCCGGGCCACCGCCTCGGCATTCATCCACGCCATCATCAGCACCTCGCCCGTGCCATGGTCCTGCGCGATCGCCGGGATCAGGCCTGCGTCATTATAGGTCAGGCTGGCGGGGTCAAAGCTCATCGGGTTTTCCTTTGCAACCGGGGTCTGGACGCCTATCTATGAGGTCCACCCGCGCGAGGAAAGGCGAGATGTCCGAGACCGACCTGATCAAGCTCTATTCCAAGCGCATTCTGGCGCTCGCCGCCGATCTGCCGTTGACCGACCGGCTGAGCGCGCCGGACGCAACCGTCACGCGCCGCGCGCCGCTGTGCGGCTCGACCGTGACCGTCGACATCACCATGCAAGATGGCCGCATCACCGCCTACGGGCAGGACGTCAAAGCCTGCGCGCTGGGCCAGGCCGCCGCTTCGGTCGTGGGCAGCGCCATCATCGGGCGCAGCCGGGCCGAAGTCGACGCGGCGCGCGATGCGCTCAAGACCATGCTGAAACAGGATGGTCCCGCACCCGGCGCGCCGTTCGAAGGGCTCGAGGTTCTGCTGCCCGCACGCGAGTACAAGAACCGCCATGCGTCGATCCTTCTTGCGCTTGAGGCAACCGCCGAAGCGATGGCCAAGGCCGAAGACGCCGCCTGCGCGTGATCCTGCGCCCTGCCACGGCGGCGGACCTGCCCGCCCTGTCAGCCCTGTGCCTGCGATCCAAGGCGCATTGGGGATACGACGCCGCCTTCATCGACGCCTGCCGCGCCGAACTGACCCTGACCACGGCGAACCTTGAGGCCTTTGCCTTCAAAATGGCCGCCGCAGCGGACGGCACCCCCCTTGCCGTGGCGGCAGTAGGCCGCACCGCACCCATCGCGGAGCTGGAGCTGATGTTTGTCGATCCGCCCGCCATGGGGCGCGGGCTGGGGCGCCGCCTTTTTGGCTGGGCCTGCGCAACAGCGCGCAAGGCCGGCGCCACCCGCATGCGGATCGAAGCGGACCCCGGCGCAAGACCCTTCTACGAACGCATGGGCGCGGTGGTCACAGGCGACGCCGCCTCTGGCTCGGTCCCTGGCAGGCGGCTTCCCGTCCTGCATCTGGACCTTTAGCGCTCACAATGCTGCTGCCCCGGGGCGACGGGGCGAAATTCGCCCGCAAGGGTCGCTTTGGCATGGTCGTTCCTGCCGCCACGTCATACATCAGGCGGGCAAGGCAGAGTGGATGACGCGCAGATGTTCCTTTCGGTTCTCGACATGTTCAAGGTGGGGGTTGGCCCGTCCTCTTCGCACACGATGGGGCCCATGGTTGCCGCGGGCCGGTTCCTCGAGACGCTGCGCGCCGCGCCTTTCACGCCCCATGGGCTCAAGGCGTCGCTGCACGGCTCGCTGGCGCATACCGGCGTCGGTCATGCGACCGACCGTGCCACGATCCTGGGGCTGGCAGGCGTGCTGCCGGACGCCTATGACCACGCGCGCGCCGAGGCTCTGCTGGACGGCATCCGCGACACGCACACGATCACCCCGCCCGGCCTGCCCACGCTGGCCTTCAACCCACGCGAAGACCTGCGATTTGATTTCGGCCCCGCGCTGGACGGCCACGCCAATGGCATGATCCTGCATGCCACGGATGCGCAGGGCGACATCATCCTGACCGAGACCTATTATTCCATCGGCGGCGGCTTTGTCCTGACGGCAGACGAGCTGGCCAGCGGCGCTGACACGGACGAAGGCGCACCCGTGCCCTACCCGTTCAAATCGGCAGCCGAGATGCTGCAGATGGCCGAAACCTCGGGCCTCAGCATCGCCGACATGAAACGCGCCAACGAACGCGCGCGGCGCGGCGACGTGACCCCGGATGTCAGCCGCGTGTGGCAGGTGATGAACGACTGCATCGACCGGGGGCTGACCCATGACGGCACCCTGCCCGGTGGTCTTGGCGTGCGCCGCCGGGCCAAGGGCATTCACGAGGCGCTGCTGGCCGAGCGCGGCATGAACCTGACCGCGCCGCACACGATCAACGACTGGATCAGCGTCTACGCCATGGCCGTCAACGAAGAGAATGCCGCCGGAGGCCAGATCGTCACCGCCCCCACCAACGGCGCGGCAGGCGTTGTGCCGGCCACGATCCGCTACTGGCTGGACCATGTGCCCGGCGCGGCCCCGTCCAAGATCGAGGATTTCCTGATGACCGCCGCCGCCATCGGCGGGCTGGTCAAGTTCAACGCCTCGATCTCGGGCGCCGAGGCGGGCTGTCAGGCCGAGGTCGGCAGCGCGGCCGCCATGGCCGCTGCAGGCCTGTGCGCCGTCATGGGCGGCACCCCGGCACAGGTCGAAAACGCGGCCGAGATCGCGCTGGAACATCACTTGGGCATGACCTGCGATCCGGTCAAAGGGCTGGTGCAGGTGCCCTGCATCGAACGCAACGGGCTGGGCGCGATCAAGGCAGTCAGCGCCGCATCGCTGGCCCTGCGCGGCGATGGCACACATCTGGTGCCGCTGGATGCCTGTATCGAGACGATGCGCCAGACCGGCGCGGACATGAGCGAGAAATACAAGGAAACCTCGCTGGGCGGGCTGGCCGTCAACATCCCGAACTGCTGACGCAACGTCAGGCGGATCCGCCCCTAGGCGCGCGAAAATTAACCATGTTCGGCGCATGCGTATGCACTTCGTTGCAAGTGCCCATCATTAACCATAGCCTTGGAACATGACCACCGATCGCCCCTTGCTGGGTATCATGCTGATGCTGATGTTTTGCGCGATTGCGCCCATTGGGGATGCGATTGCCAAGATCCTTGGCCAGACGGTTCCGATCTCTCAGCTGGTGTTCATCCGCTTTGCGGTTCAGGCGCTTTTGCTGCTGCCGATGGTGTGGCTGACCGGACGTGCCTGGCGCATGTCGCGGCGGGTGATGTGGCTGACCGCGCTGCGCACGGTCATGCATGTGTTCGGCATCTGGGCCATGGTCACCGCGCTCAAATTCCTGCCTTTGGCCGATGCGATCGCAATCGCTTTTGTCATGCCGTTCATCATGTTGCTGCTGGGGCATTACGTTTTGAACGAAGAGATTGGCTGGCGGCGCTTTGGCGCCTGCGCGGTCGGCTTTGTCGGCACGCTGATGGTGATCCAGCCGTCCTTTGCCGAGGTCGGCTGGCCCGCCCTGCTGCCGGTGGTGGTGGCGATCAACTTTGCGTTCTTCATGCTGGTCACCCGCCAGATCGCCAAGGAAACGGACCCGATCTCGCTGCAGGCGGTGTCGGGGGTGATGGCGGTGGTGTTCATGGCACCGATCTTTGTGATCGCGCACCCGATGCAGGTGCCCGGCCTGACGATGATCACCCCCACGGGGCACGAATGGACGCTGTTGATTGCCATCGGCGTGCTGGGCACGCTGGCGCACCTGCTGATGACATGGTCGCTGCGCTATGCGCCGTCGGCCACGCTTGCCCCCATGCAGTATCTTGAGATTCCTTTCGCCACCGCCATCGGCTGGATCGTGTTCCGAGACCTGCCCGATGGGCTGGCCGCGCTGGGGATCGTGGTGATCATGGCGTCGGGGCTGTATATCGTCTGGCGCGAAAGACTGGCTATCGCGACGCCGCCAACCCCCTGAGCAGCGGTCCAAGCGCGCCTGTCGGCAAAAGGATCAGGCACCCCGGCGACAGATCCAGCGTCACGGGTCCACTGGTGGCACGATTGGATGTGCCGATCACCCCTCCGGGCGCCAGCCTCAGCCCGTCGACGGGCCATTCCAGGCCAGTGCTGCGCCCCTGCACCTCGGCCATGGGAAACAGCGACACGCGCGTAGTCGGCTCGAGCTGCAGGTGCAAAGCGGCAGGCACATGCGCAACCACATCTTCGTCGCCAATCAGCACGCAAGGTACATCGCTGTGGCGAACAACAGCGGACAGCGCGGCCAGTTCGTGATCGACGCGCCCGCCCAGGAACCCGACCCCCAGGATCAACGGGGCACGGATGCGGGTCAGACACTTTTCGAAATCGGTGCTGTCCTGCTCGGCCACCCGGATCAGGCGCGGTGCCGCGCTACGGGCCGCCGGGCTGACCGAATCCATATCGCCGATCACCACCTCCGGCTCCAGCCCCGCCTCGCGCGCGCGATCCGCCCCGCCATCCGCCGCCACGATACAGCCATACCGGCCTTTTGCGGCACGCAAAGCGCCTTGGGGAATCGGGCCACCCCCCACCAGCAAAACCGGATTTTCGCTATGCACCAATTCTTCAGACATCTTCGCTTTATTCATGAAAATGGAAACAGAACACAATCCAGCCTTAAAATGATACCGTAATGAGCACAGATTCGGGCCGAATTGGTCGCGGGCAGCATGGTAAACGCTTGGATCGAGGCAGAAGTGGAAGTGAGCACTCCATGAATCAGTCAAACAAGATTCTTACCGTCGCCTATGGCACGTTTTCCTGCACCCTTGAGGGGTTCGAGGATTCGTTCGAGACGATGAAGGCCATTGCGGAATACTTCCGCGACCTGGCCGCCGATGACCGGTATTTTGGCGCCGAACCGCCAACCCCCGACGCCGAGATGCTGGCGCGGATTGCCGAGAACGAGATTGCCCGCCGGGTCGAGGCGCGCCTTGGTGCCGATGGTATCCACTTGCGCGCGGCCGCTCCGGCGGTTGCCGCCCCTCTGGCCGCTGCGCACGCTGACGACGAGAGCGCCGAGCTGCCTCAGGCGGACGCACCGCGCCGCGACATCGCAGAGCCTGCACAGGATGACGCGCCCGATGCACCGGACCTTGACGCGGCTCAAGGCCTGGATGCCTTTGACGACGAGGTCACATCAGACGAAACGCTGGACTTCGCCGCAGACGAAGACAACCTGACACCGCAGGATGTCCCCGAGGTCGACCTGGGTGCGATTTCGGCGGCGGTCAACCCGGCCTCGGCCGAGGTGGATGTCGACGCCGATGACACCGCAGCCGACCTTGAGTCCGAGCTGGAAGAAGATCTGGACGAGGCCTTTGCCGCAGACGATCTGGACGAAGTGCTGCCCGCCGAAGAGCCCGCGCCTCGGATGGAGGCGGAAGAGCCCGTGCAAGAGGCCGCCCCGGCAATGCCCGAGCCCGAAGCAGCGGCCCACCCGGACCCGTCCAGCGTGGCCGCCAAACTGGCACGCATCCGCCAGGTCGTTTCGACCAAACCGGCAGCCGATGAAGACGGCTTTGTGGACGATGGCTTTACCGAAGATCAGCACGCCGAAGCCGCTCCGGCGGCGGCACCTGCTGCCCCCGAGGACACGATTGCCAACGTGCTGGACCAGCTGGGCGAAAGCGTCGCGGCGGACGACGCGGAGCTGCACGCAGCCGAGGCCGAACCAGCCCAAGGCGCGCCCGCCGCTTTCTACGATGACGCGGATGACGATGCCGACGATCTGACCGCGGATGATCTGGCCACGAGCGCTGACCAGGATGACGATGACGAGGGTCAGCCCGAGCCGCGCGACGTGCAACCGCGCAAGGTCACAGCGCGGGTGATGAAGGTCAAACGCGAGGCGATCGAAAACGCGGTGGCTTCGGGCATGATCGAAGAGATCACCGACGAAGACGACACTCCCGAGGCGCCTGCTCCCGCCCGCCGGGCTGACAGCTCTTTGTCGGATGATGACGAGGCCGAGCTGCAAGCCGCCCTCGCCGAAGTTGCTGCCGAAATGGGCGATACGCCGCCGCCCGCCCCGCCTGCGCCCGCAGATCAGAGCCTTGCACACGAGGCTGATGCCGATCCTTACGACGCGGACGAGGATGACCTGGACGCCGATGATGACCCGGACATGGAAGCGTCCGAGCAAGCCGGCAGCAACGTCATCACCCCACGCCCCGGTCGCAACGTGCTGTTGGAGCGCGGCGTGGGCGATGATGGCAGCGACATTTCGCGCCTGCTGGACAAGGCCGACAGCGAAATGGCCGAACCGCAGGGCCGCCAGCGCCGCAACGCGATCTCGCATCTGCGCGCCGCCATGGCCGCAACGCGGGACGACGACGCGCTGAAATCCGGCAATGACACCGAGCAAGGCAGCGAAGCCTACCGCAACGACCTGGACGAAGTGGTGCGCCCGCGCCGCCCGATGACCAGCGGCGCAGCCCGCGATGCGCGCCCTGACGAAGGCCGCACCGCGCCGCTGCAGCTGGTCGCCGAACAGCGTATCGACGCGGACGAAGATGCGACGGCCAAACCGCCGGTGCGCCCGCGCCGTGTGTCGGCTCTTTCGGCGATTGCCGAAGACGAGGATGACGGGGTCGAGTTCGACGGTGATGTCAGCTTTGCCGAATTCGCCGAAGAAATGGGCGCGACCGAGCTGCCCGACCTGCTCGAGGCAGCGGCATCCTACATGTCGTTCGTTGAAAAGCGGCCAGCTTTCTCGCGTCCGCAGCTGATGACCAAGGTGCGCCAGGCCGAAGTGGCCGATTACACCCGCGAAGACCGGCTGCGCAGCTTTGGCGTCCTGCTGCGGGAAGGCAAGATCCAGAAAACCCAAGGCGGCCAGTTCACCGCATCGGACCGGATCAGCTTTCGCCCCGACGAAGGCCGCGCCGCCGGCTGACGGTCGCCCGATTGAACGTATCCAAGCGCCCCGCCCTGACCCGGCGGGGCGTTTTGCGTCAGCCGTCCCCGCTCAGGCGGACCGGCGCGCCATGCGGCGTTGACAGATAGGCGGCCCGCCAGGCCTCGGCGGTCTGATCCACAGCAGACCGGTCCGCCGCCCCGGCACCCGCAACCAGCGTTTCAAGCGCGTCTTGCCACGCCAGCCAGAACGGCTCTCCGCCATCCACCGGACCTTGCGCTCGCGCCCGGTCCAACGCGGCGCCAAGCGCGGCGGACCAGTCGCCCGGGGTAAACAGGCTTTGTTCCAGACAGGCCTCTTTCAGCGCATAGACTTGCGCATGCCAGGGCCGTTCAAACGCAGGTGTCATGCCGGGCCAAGATACGGCTGCCACAGATCAACAACGACTTCGTCGCGCGGGTGTTCGGGCGCGTCCCACAGATCGCCCGCGGCAAAGGCGACCGCATAAAGCGGATGCGGCTGTTCGCCGAGACCATGCGCCTGCGTGTCCGGGAAAACATGCGCACCATGATAGCGCAGCACCCGGCCTTTCAGCCCCGCTGCATAGGCCGGCAGGCGCGTATGTCCGCCGGGCACAAAGGCATTGCCCGGGCGGGCCAGAGTAACCACCGCGTCACCCGGTGCAAAGCGCGGAGCGGGCGCATCGTCACGCGTATACGGCACCATCCGCCCTGCATTGGCAGCGACCATGTCGGGCGTCAGACGCCGCGCCTCGATATCGGGGCGTGGCCCGTCCGACCGGCCCGAGGCGATTTCATCCCGGCTCAGCACCCCGCCAGACACCAGCATGTCGGCAAGGCCTGCGATCCATTTTTCGTAATAGCTGTAGGCCATGTACGTGGCCGGCGGCAGCGTCTCGCGCCCATGGCGGCGCGCGTCGATGGACCAACCGCCCAGCGGCATGGCCGCCATGGTCAACGCATGTGCGCGCGCCTCCCACGGCGCCTTGAAGGCCGGATGCTCGGCCGTGTCCACCGGGCCGTCGCCGAACCGCCCGCCCATGTCGTGCACGCGACTCATGCGGGCGCCTGCGGCAAGCCAGTGCCGATCATAGCGTTGCGGGTGACCCAGGCTTCCAAAGCGTCAGTGTCCAGCCCTTCGGTACCGTCAGGCCGCATGGGCAGAACAAGATAGCGGATCTCCGCGGTCGAATCCCAGACCCGCACCGCCTGTTCGGAAGGCAGGTTCAGGCCAAACTCGGCCAGCACCCCCCGCGGCTCGCGCACAACGCGGGCGCGATAGGCGTCGGATTTGTACCACGCGGGCGGCACGCCCAGCAGAGGCCACGGATAACACGAGCACAAGGTGCAGACGACCACGTTGTGAACTTCGGGCGTGTTCTCGACCACCACGACATGTTCGCCCTGCGCGCCGGTCAGGCCCATGTCGATCAGGTCAGGCATCGCATCGGCAAGGATGCGCGCGCGGAACGCGTCGTCGGTCCAGGCGCGGGCGATCACCCGGGCCCCTGCGCGCGGGCCAACGTGATTCTGCATCTGGTCAACGATGGCATCCAGCGCCGCCGGATCCACCAGCCCCTTGCCCACCAGGAGCGTTTCAAGGGCCTTGACCCGCAATTCAGGCTCGGGTGGTAAAAGGGCGTGGCCCGGCGTGCTGTGATCATGTGGCATGATGCAACGATGGCGGCCCTGCGCGGTGCTGTCCAGCCCCATGATCCCTTGCGGGTTTGCGCCGGCTCGCATACATAACCGCGAACAGCTGAGAAAAGGCCTACCGGTTTGGAAAACGTCGTCCTTGTGATCCACCTTCTTCTTGCGCTTTCGCTGATTGGCGTGGTGCTGATGCAGCGCTCCGAAGGGGGCGGGCTTGGCATTGGCGGCGGTGGCGGCGGTGCCGTATCGGGGCGCTCGGCTGCGACGGCCCTTGGCAAGGTGACCTGGATCCTGGCGATCGCCTTCATCATCACCTCGCTGACGCTGACGATCTTTGCCGCACAGAATTCGGCCGGCTCGTCGGTTGTGGACCGTCTGGGCGACCAGCTGCCGCCTGCCTCGCAGGAGGCGGACGATCCCGCCCTGCCCGAGGTGGATGGCCTGTTGCCGCCTCCCACCGGCGAAGCGGATGATCCGCTTGTGCCTACGGCTGACTGACTACCACAGATTGTGAAATAGGCAGATCGCCCCAACATCATGTTGAGGCGCTCTTGCTCCACGGGGCCGAATCCGGATATACTGGATTCCCGTGACGGTGCGCTTTTTGCGCGCGCCGGACCAACAGATACGCGCATCGACAGGCCGATGTGTGTCCGATCACGGGGGATCAACGGAACATGGCGCGGTTCATCTTCATCACCGGAGGCGTGGTGTCATCGCTGGGCAAAGGGCTGGCCTCGGCCGCTCTTGGCGCATTGCTGCAGGCACGGGGATATTCGGTGCGGCTGCGCAAGCTGGACCCTTATCTGAACGTCGATCCCGGCACGATGAGCCCGTTTGAACATGGCGAGGTCTTTGTCACCGACGACGGGGCCGAAACCGATCTGGACCTAGGCCATTACGAACGCTTTACCGGCGTGCCCGCGCGCATGACCGACAGTATCTCTTCGGGCCGCATCTATACCAACGTGCTGGAAAAAGAGCGGCGTGGCGACTACCTGGGCAAAACGATTCAGGTGATCCCGCACGTCACCAACGAGATCAAGGATTTCATCTCGATCGGCGAGGACGAGGTCGACTTCATGCTGTGCGAGATCGGCGGCACGGTGGGCGACATCGAAGGCCTGCCTTTCTTTGAAGCGATCCGCCAGTTCAGCCAGGACAAGCCGCGCGGGCAATGCCTGTTCATGCACCTGACGCTCCTGCCTTTCATCAAGGCGTCGGGCGAGCTCAAGACAAAACCGACCCAGCACTCGGTCAAGGAGCTGCGGTCGATCGGCCTTGCGCCCGATATCCTTGTGTGCCGCTCCGAAGGGCCGATCCCGGTGAAAGAGCGTGAAAAGCTGGCGCTGTTCTGCAATGTGCGCCCCGATGCGGTGATCGCGGCGCAGGATCTCAAATCGATTTACGAGGCTCCGCTGGCCTATCACCGCGAAGGGCTGGATCAGGCGGTGCTTGACGCGTTCCAGATCGCGCCTGCCCCCAAACCCAAGCTGGACCGGTGGGACGATGTGGCCGACCGGATCTCGGGCGCCGAGGGGGAGGTCAAGGTCGCCATCGTGGGCAAGTACACGCAGCTGGAAGACGCCTACAAATCCATCGCCGAGGCGCTGACCCACGGCGGCATGGCCAACCGGGTGCGTGTCAAGGTCGAATGGGTCGACGCCGAATTGTTCGAACGCGAAGACCCCGCCCCGCATCTGGAAGGTTTTCACGCGATCCTTGTACCGGGCGGGTTTGGCGAGCGCGGGACAGAAGGCAAGATCCGCGCCGCCCAGTTTGCCCGCGAGCGCAAGGTGCCCTACCTGGGCATTTGCCTTGGCATGCAGATGGCCGTGATCGAAGCGGCGCGCAACGTGGCGGGCCTGACCGCGGCCGGGTCCGAAGAATTTGACCACGAGGCGGGCAAAAAGCGGTTCGAACCGGTTGTCTATCACCTCAAGGAATGGGTGCAGGGCAATGCCAAGGTTGAACGCAAGGTCAGCGACGACAAGGGCGGCACGATGCGGCTGGGAGCCTATGACGCGGTGCTGACCAAAGGATCGAAAGTGGCCGAGGTCTATGGCAGCACCCAGATCGACGAACGCCACCGCCACCGCTATGAGGTGGACATCACCTATCGCGACCAGCTCGAGGACGCGGGGCTCAAGTTTACTGGCATGTCCCCGGACGGGCGCCTGCCCGAGATCGTGGAATGGGAAGACCATCCGTGGTTCATCGGCGTGCAGT
>JAHDCH010000053.1:0-4174 GCA_020629995.1 Pseudaestuariivita sp.
TCCAAACCTCCGGGCACCATCGAATGGGAATAAGCGCCGCGCGCGCTCTTCTTCTGGCCGGAAATATCCCGGGGGTGGCGTTCAAAATTTTCATACGAAAATTTGGAACGTAGGGGGCTGGCCCCCTGCGCGGCGGGTCAGGGGCGCAACGCCTCGACGAGTGGCGCGACAGGAATTTCGCCCACCGCGCACATCTCGATCCGGGCTACGCGCTGACCACGGTCAAACCATTGTGCCCGCGCCGCGAGCCCAATCGACACCCGCGGCCCGATACGCAGCGGATTGCGGCCCCAATGGCTGCCGGTATGTGGCTCATGCTCGAAAAGCGCGCCCAGAGACATGGGCGCCAGCCCCGCCCGCGCGATCAGCACACCGGCCAGGCATTCGACCTGCCGCGTGACCATGCCGCGCAGCTTGGACTCTTCGTCCGGGCGCGCGCGCACTTCGCGCAAGGCGATGTCGGCGATGCCGTGCCGGACCTGGATCGCGTGGCCCAGCAGATGCGCGACGCGATAGGCCGCCTCGGGGCTTTCCAGAGCGCCGGGCGCGGCAAGCAGCGTGTTCGACGTGGTACAATAGCTGATGGGCGCGGTCACGCTGGCATCCCGGCCGCATGCGCCAGGCTCTGCCCCGACCAAAAGCCCCGGCATTTCGTCAAAAAGCGCGTCAGCTGCCGCACGCACCTGTTCGGGCGCCGATTGCGCAAGCGCGACCAGAGGCAAGGCACAAAGACAAAGGGCAAGGGACAGGCGCAGCAGCATCGGCGCAGCCTGTGGCCCCGCACCGCGCGCGTCAAGCCTTGACGGCACGCCGCCAGAGGCGCAGGAGGCAGGCATGAACACCGCCCCCAGCCCCCCGATCCTGACCGCCGGCCTTTGGATGATCGGCGCGATTGTGTCGTTTTCGGCCATGGCCGTGGCCGGGCGCACCCTGGCGGACACGCTGGATACCTTCGAGATCATGTTTTACCGCAGCCTGATCGGCATGGTGATCGTGATCGTTCTGGCCCGCGCAACGGGCACGCTGGGTCAGGTCACGACCGACCGGCTGGGCCTGCACACGGTGCGCAACATCGCGCATTTCGCAGGGCAAAACCTGTGGTTCTTTGCGATCACCGCAGCCCCGCTGGCGCAGGTCTTTGCGCTGGAGTTCACAACCCCCCTGTGGGTGCTGGTTCTGGCGGCGGTGTTTCTGGGCGAGCGGTTGACGCGGATCAAGCTGCTGGCCGCCGCCATCGGGTTCATCGGCGTTCTGATCGTCGTGCGCCCGGGCAGCGATTTTGTGCTGGGCATCGGCGCGGCCACCGCGGCGCTGGCCGCCATCTGTTTTGCCGCGTCGATGATCACGACCAAGATCCTGACCCGCACCGCCAGCATCGTGTGCATCCTGTTCTGGCTGACGGTGATGCAGGCGGTCTTTGGTCTGATCACCGCGGGCTGGGATGGGCAGATCACCTGGCCGCCCGCGCATCGCCTGCCCTGGGTGGTGCTGGTGGCGATCTGCGGGCTGACCGCCCATTACAGCCTGACCCGCGCGCTGTCGCTGGCCCCGGCAAGCGTGGTCATCCCCATCGACTTTGCCCGCCTGCCGGTGATCGCGCTGATCGGCTACGTCGTCTATTCCGAACCGCTTGAACCCTGGGTGCTGATCGGCGCGGCGGTGATCTTTGCCGGAAATTACCTCAACGTGTGGAGCGCGGCGCGGCAGACCCCTGCCACACGGTGACAAATGGTTAACCGGCGTGATGCAAAAAAATGACGCGGCGGCACGGAGTCTGTCCTGACGTTGCGTCAGCAATTGACCCAAAATTGCGTCAAACGCATTCTAACCGCACAAAAATGAGTCACACGCGGCACCACCACTCAATTCAGGCCGCCACTCGACGGGGACGGAGACCATGAAACAACTTTTGGGCGGCGCAGCCACACTCGCGCTTGTCGCAGGCGCGGCATCTGCCGACGGCATCTCTCGGGCGGATGTTCCGCTGTCGGTGATGTTCGAGACCGGCAATTACGCACAGCTGAGCTTCAGCCACGTGACGCCGCGCGTGTCGGGCAGCTATCCCACGCCGCTGAACTTTGCCGGCGGAGCCAACACCACGGGCAACCTGGCCAGCAGCTATTCGAACGTCGGCGGCGCCATCAAGATGGACCTGAGCGAGCAGCTTTCGGTCGGTCTGTTCTTTGGCCAGCCTTACGGCGCGGGCGCGAATTACCAGCAAGGGTTCTACAACGGCCTGCGCGCCGATTGGGACAGCAACCAGTTCTCGGCCGTTCTGAAATACAACATCAGCGATCGCTTTTCGGTCTATGGCGGTCTGCGCCACGTGACCTCGTCGGCGGATATCGCGATCCCCGACAGCCTGATCCGCGGCGGCGTCAGCCAGACAGTCAATGAAAACCTGGCGGGCCTTGACCCGACGGGCAGCGGAGACGCGGCGGCGGGCCTGGCTTTTGCCAACGGCACCATCGCGGCGCTGGAAGCGGCCCCTGCCCTGACGCCCGAGCTTGAGGCGCAGCTGGCCGGCCTGCAACAGCTGGTGGCCACCAACAACGCCGTGACCGGAGCCCCCGTGGGCGCGTTCAACTATTCGGCTCAGGGCAATTCGGACAGCCGACTGGGGTACCTGGTGGGTGTCGCCTACGAGATCCCCGACATCGCCCTGCGCGTCGCGCTGACCTACGAATCGGGCCTGACGCACAAGTTCGACACAAGCGAGCAGCTGGCCGCCTTTGGCTTTGGTGCCGGTGGCACGACCGAAGTCGAGATGCCGCAATCGGTGCGCCTCGACTTCCAGTCGGGTGTGGCCAAGGACACGCTGGTCTTCGGCTCGATCGAATGGACCGAATGGTCGGTCTGGGACGTGGCCCCGCCCGAGTATGAAAACGCCTTTGGCGGCGCGGTCACCGGTCTGGACAACGACGTGTGGAAATACCAGCTGGGTGTGGGCCGCCGGTTCTCGGACGCGTTCTCGGGCTTTGCCCGCGTGACCTATGAAAGCGCAAACGGCGGCGTGGCCTCGCGCCTCGCACCGACCGACGGGTCGACCTCGCTGGGCATCGGCGGCACCTGGACGCGCGACAACGTCAAGCTGACCGCGGGCGTCGAATATGTCTGGCTGGGCGATGCCGAAGACGGCTCGGGCGTGAAGTTCGAAGACAACACGGCCATCGGTGTCGGCATGTCGATCGGCTTTAGCTTCTAAGCGCAAGCCCCTGACATAAAACACATATGCAGCAAACCCCGCCCCCTCAGAGGGCGGGGTTTTTTCGTGTTGCGCAGGATTCGGATTGCGGCGCACGGGGCCTGCATGCAGGGATGCGCGCATGGCACTCAAGACACCTTCCGCACAAAAGACCGTGTCGGCCCGGGCCTGGGCCGAGCTGTCGCTGCTGGCCCTGATCTGGGGCGCGTCGTTCTTTTCGATCCGCATCGCGCTGGACGAGATCGGGCCGTTCACGCTGGTGCTGCACCGCACCGGCTGGGCGATGCTGGTGCTGTGGGCCGTGGTGCTGGCGCGCGGGCTGGAGATCCCCAGAGGCGCGCGCATCTGGGGTGCCTTTGTGGTGATGGGCCTATTGAACAACGCGATCCCCTTTTCGCTGATGGCCTGGGGGCAGCAGTTTATCGAAAGCGGCCTGACCTCGATTTTCAACGCGGCCACGGCGATCTTTGGCGTGGTGCTGGCGGCGCTTTTCTTTGCCGACGAAAGGCTGAGCGCGCGCAAGGCGCTGGGCGTGGCGATTGGATTTGCGGGTGTCTGCGTCGCCATCGGGCTGGACGCGCTGCGCAGCTTTGACATCCGCAGCGCGGCGCAATTGGCGGTGGTCGCGGGCGCGCTGTCCTACGGATTTGCCAGCATCTGGGCGCGGGCGCGGCTGGGCGGTTTGCCACCGCTGGTGTCGGCCGCGGGGATGCTGACCGGATCGACGCTGTTGATGCTGCCCATGGCGCTGATGACCGAAGGAGCGCCAGCCCTTGATCTGAGCCTGCGCAGCTGGGGCGCGATTGCCTATGTGTCCGTCATCGCGACGGCATTTGCTTATCTGTTGTACTACCGCGTTCTGGGAATGGCGGGCAGCGGGAACCTGATGCTGGTCACGCTGATGATCCCGCCGATTGCGATCCTGCTGGGCGCCTGGGGCCTGGGAGAAGCGCTGTCCGGGCAGGCCTA
>JAHDCH010000053.1:4274-7358 GCA_020629995.1 Pseudaestuariivita sp.
AGGTGCCGTTCCTGCGCGATCTGCTGCTGAGCGATTCGATCTACATCGCGTCGAACATCACGTTCGAGAACCTCACGCCGGTGTCGACCTATCTGGGCAAGCCCGGAGACCCGGCCAAGGGCGGGCTGGAGTTTGGCGAATACACCCGCCGTCAGGCCCAGTTCCGCGCCGCGGAAGAGGCCGCGCTGCTGGACACCGCCCATTTCATCGACCGGGCGCAGAGCCTCTATGGCTATCCGCACTTTGTCTGCGACACGGGCGGGTCGATTTGTGAATGGGTGGATGCGGACAACCCCGCCGATCCGATCCTGACGGCCCTGTCGCAGGCTGCGCAGCTGGTCTGGATCGAAGGCAGCGACGCCCATACCGAAGAGCTGATCCGCCGCTTTGACCGCGCGCCCAAACCGATGGCCTATCAGCCCGAGTTCCTGGCAGGCGCCTGGGCCGAATACCTGGCCGAGACCGGGCAGGCAGAGGCGGAGGTCGATCCCGACGCCTTTATCCGCTGGACCTATGCCCGCGCGCTGGCCCACCGCCAGCCGCGGTACGAGGCGATGGCGCGCAACTGGGGCGTGTCGGTCACCGCAGCCGAGATGGGCGAGGTGCGCGATGCCGCCGATTTCGAAGCGCTGATCGAAGCGGCCATTGCCCGCAAGCCCGGATAGGTCACAAAGCCGTGCCTTGTGGCACGCGCCGTTGCGCCTTAGGTATTGCACCCCGACAGGACAAAGACACCAAAGACCATGCCGATCACGATCCCTTCGACCCTGCCCGCCTTTGACGTGCTGACGCGCGAAGGGGTCATGGTGCTGTCGCAAAGGCAGGCCGCCCGTCAGGACATTCGGCCCTTGCGCATTGGCCTGTTGAACCTGATGCCCAAGAAGATCCAGACCGAGACGCAATTTGCGCGGCTGATCGGGGCCACCCCGCTGCAGATCGAGCTGACGCTGATCCAGATGACGGATCACACCACGCGCAACACCGCGGCGGCGCATATGGACGAATTCTATCGCACCTTTCAGGAGGTGAAGGATCAGAAGTTCGACGGGCTGATTATCACAGGCGCTCCGATCGAACATCTGGACTTTGACGCCGTCACCTATTGGGACGAGCTGGAAGAGGTCTTTGCCTGGACCCAGACCCACGTGCATTCGACCTTTGGCGTCTGCTGGGGCGGGATGGCGATGATCAACCACTTCCACGGGGTCGGCAAGCACATGCTCGAGGCCAAGGCGTTTGGCCTGTATCGCCAGCGCAACCTGCAGCCGGCCTCGCCGTTCCTGCGCGGCTTTTCAGACGAATGTTTTATTCCCGTGTCCCGCTGGACCGAGATGAAGCAAGCCGAGATTGATGCCGCCGGCGATCTGGTGACGCTGCTGGCGTCCGACGAAACCGGGCCTTGTCTGGTGCAGGATCCGGGGCACAGGGCGCTGTATATCTTCAACCATTTCGAATACGACACAGGAACGCTGGGCGAGGAATACACCCGCGATCTGGACAATGCGCAGGTCGAAGGCACGCAGATCGCGCAGCCGGTCAATTACTTTCCCGGCGGCGACCCAAGCCGCCCGCCCTCGAACCGCTGGCGGAGCCACGCGCATCTTCTTTATGGAAACTGGATCAACGAGATCTATCAATCTACCCCGTTCGAGATTGACCAGATCGGAGCCTGACCCATGGCGCTCAAGACCCTTTTGATCCTGCCCGCGCTGCTGGCCGGCGCGGCGCTGACCGTGACGGGCTGCGCCACGTACAAGGAAAAGAAGGCGCTCGAGGACAGCCCGCCACTGGGCCAGTTCCTGGAGGTGGACGGCCACCGCGTTCACGCATGGGTCCAAGGCACGGGGCCCGACCTGGTGCTGATCCACGGGTCAAGCGGCAACCTGCGCGATTTCACCCACAGCTTCACCGCCCGCCTGACAGACCGGTTCCGCGTGATCGCCTTTGACCGGCCCGGCCTGGGCTATACGCCGGCGATTGACCCCGAGGGCGACAGCCTGCGCGATCAGGCAGCGCTGCTGCAAAAGGCCGCCGAACAGCTGGGCGCGGAGCGGCCCATCGTGCTGGGCCAGTCGCTGGGCGGCGCGGTGGCGCTGGCCTGGGCGACCTATACGCCGGACAAGCTGTCGGCGCTGGTCACCGTGTCGGGCGTGTCCCACCCGTGGGAGACGCCCCTGTCGACCTATTACAAGGTGCTGTCGAACCCGGTGGGCCAGCGCACCGTGGTGCCGGCCCTCACCGCCTTTGTGCCCGATGGCGTTGTCGAGAACGCGATCAAGGAGATCTTTGATCCCTTCCCGGTGCCCGAGGGCTATGCCGAGTATATCGGCCCGGGCCTGACGCTGAAACGTTCGGCCCTGCGCGCAAATGCCGATCAGCGCGAACGCCTGCTGGAGGACGTGCGCGCACAACAGCCGCTTTACGGCAGCCGGATCACCGTGCCGGTCGAGGTGGTGCATGGCGACGCCGACGACACCGTCTGGTACGACCTGCACGTGCCGCAGATGGAGGCGCAGGTGGACGATGTGCGCGTCACCCGCATCGAAGGTGCGGGACATATGCCACACCACACCCATCCCGAGCCCGTTGTGGCCGCCGTGGACAGCGCCGCCGCCCGCGCCGGATTGCGCTGAAGGCCCCTGATCTCCATATAGAGGTATCAAGGACTTATCAGGAGGCCCGCCATGGCCCTGCCCTTTGACGGTGCGATTTCCGACTTCTACCGCTCTGGCGCGCCCGATGACGTGCGCGAGGCGATCGAGAGCCGCAAGAAGGGCAAGATGCTGGCGACCGGCTTTCCCTATGACACGCGCATGGACAAGGACGCCTACGAAGACGCGCTGGCCGCGCTGCAGATCGAGCTGGTGAAGTTGCAGACATGGGCCAAGGAAACCGGCCAGCGCATCGCCATCGTGTTCGAAGGCCGCGATGCCGCGGGCAAAGGCGGCACGATCAAGCGCTTTCGCGAAAACCTCAACCCGCGCGTGGCGCGCACAGTGGCGCTGAGCAAACCGTCCGACAGAGAGGCAGGCGAGTGGTATTTCCAGCGCTACGTGCGCCAGCTGCCGACGGCGGGTGAAATCG
>JAHDCH010000053.1:7458-8962 GCA_020629995.1 Pseudaestuariivita sp.
TCCGCCCATATCTGGGCGCTGAGCCACGGGGTGGTCGAGCTGTTCGCGCGCAATTCGGGCAGCCAAAGCCCGTTTCCCCCCGATGAGCTGCTGGAATCGGCCATCGGCGTCTATTTGCGCGGGCTGGGGCTGATTGCGCCGGACGGGCGCTGACGCAGCCTAGCGCTGCGCCGGTCCCAGTTTGCGGATCACGCCTTGCGGCTGTGCGGGGCGGGTGACCTCGGGGGCGGCTTTGGGCGCAGGCGGCGGCGCATCGGGCGCGGGCGCAGCGACCACAGGCTCTTCGGGCAGCGGTGTGTCCGCCTCCTCGGGCGCGGGCCCGGCAAGAGGCTCTGCGGCGTTTTCCGGCGCCTCAGGTGCACCGGCAGAGCTGATCTCTGGCGCAGCCTCATCCAGCGGCGCGTCGCCACCAGAAGACGGCGCATCAGCCAAGCGAGGCGGGTCTGCGTCCAGCGGATCGGGCGGCGCAGCAGCCTCTGGCTGAGCGTCAGTGGCCTGCGGCGGAGCGGCGTCGCTGACTTGCAAGGGCGCAGCGTCGGCACTCATGGCTTCCACTGGCTGGGCCTCGTCGGCGTAGGGCGGCGCGGCCATGAGCTGAGCCTCGTCAGCCTGCGGCTGTGCGGCTTCTGGCAGACCATCATCGGCGGCGGCAGCATCCACAGGGGCACCAAAACTGGCCGCCGGAGCGGCAACGATCGGGGCCGCAACCACCGGGGCAATGCGTGTCTGCGGCGGCGTGACCGATCCTTCGGCGCTGTGCCAGAGCGCCAGATCGGCCGCATACTGCGCTTCGATCATCTTGCGCGTCTTGCGGGCCGGTTTGGGCGGCGCGGTCTCGGCGCGCTTTTCCCAGAACTGGCCTTCGGACGGGCCGGTGCCCGTCACCGCGTCGATCCAGCGGAACACCTGCTCCAGCCCATCCTCGAGCCGGAACAGCTGATCGACATCCGGGTCCACAAAGGCCGATTGCGGGCGCAGGTGGTTGTCGTAAAGGTACGGCGCGTCCTCCGCCGCCTTGAGCGCGCGGGGCACCCATTCGTCAAAGGTCAGCGATTGCTTGCCTTCGCCGCCCATCTTGATCCGCCGGGCCTTGCCGCCGCGAAACGGGCGCGCGGCCCGTTGCAGCAGTTTGAGCGGGTCGGAGCGGTAGACAAATTCGCTCTGCATCCGGGCGACAGGATCGCGCAGCACGGCAAAGCTGGCGTCAAAGGCCTGGCCCCCGGTCACATGGGCAAAGAGGTCGCGATGGAAATGCTGCGGCGTGCAGGGCAGATCGGCATGGCGGCTGGGGTTGGTCCAGGTCAGCTCGCCCTTGGTGGCCAGGTAGCGCTCTACGCTTGTGCCCCCGGCCTTGGGGACGTGCATGAAAAGGATCACCCGGTCAGATGTTCGCAGGATTGGCATAACTAATGTCCCCCCGGGTGTCATCGATACGCAAAACCGGGGCCTCGTGCAAAGGCGCGGGCCTTGTGACGCGGAACCCGGGTACTGGTTGTTGTAAATT
>JAHDCH010000053.1:9062-10188 GCA_020629995.1 Pseudaestuariivita sp.
GGCGACAGAGAGAGCTGTCAACCACGGGCGTGGCGCATCAGCGCACCTTCGCCAGTCGCCCAAGCAAAAGGCCGCCCCAGATCGGAGCGGCCCCTTTTTTGTGTAGGATGGGTGCTTGCACCCATCTGCGCTTAACGCTTCGAGAACTGGAACGAACGGCGCGCCTTGCGCTTACCGTATTTCTTCCGTTCCACCACGCGGCTGTCGCGGGTCAGGAAGCCAGCGGCCTTCAGAGCGCCGCGGAGCGACGGATCGTAAAGCTGCAGCGCCTTGGAGATGCCGTGCTTGACCGCACCGGCCTGGCCCGAAAGGCCACCGCCCTTGACCGTCGCCATCACGTCGAACTGGTCCTCGACACCGGCCACGGTGAAGGGCTGGCGCAGGATCATCTGCAGAACGGGGCGCGCAAAATAGACGGGCATGTCCTTGCCATTCACCGTCACCTTGCCCGAGCCGGGCTTGATCCAGACGCGGGCCACCGCGTCCTTCCGCTTGCCGGTGGCATACGAGCGGCCCAGATCGTCGCGCACAGGCTCGCGCGGCTCGGCATCGGCCATGTCCATGGCAACCGCCGCTTCTGCGACGCCGCCTGCGAGGGCATCGAGCCCGTCGAGGGATTTCACTTCATCAGCCATCAGCTTGCCACCCGGGTGTTCTTGGAGTTCATCGATTTCACGTCGAGCACTTCGGGGCTTTGCGCCTCGTGGGGATGCTCGGCGCCGGCATAGACGCGCAGGTTGGTCATCTGGCGGCGCGACAGGCGGTTGCCGGGCAGCATGCGCTGAACGGCCTTCATCACCACGCGCTCGGGGTGCGCCCCTTCGAGGATCTGCTGCTTGGTGCGCGACTTGATCCCGCCGGGGTGGCCGGTGTGCCAGTAGTAATGCTCGTTGCGCTTGTTGCCGGTCAGCTGCACCTTGTCGGCATTGATGACGATCACGTTGTCACCCATGTCCATGTGCGGCGTGAAGGTCGCCTTGTGCTTGCCACGCAGGCGCATTGCGACGATCGAGGCAAGACGGCCCAGCACCACGCCTTCGGCGTCGATGATGATCCATTTCTTGTCGATATCCGCCGGCTTTGCGGAGAAGGTTTTCATATGCTCACTCTTCGTGTCATGCGGGCC
>JAHDCH010000053.1:10288-13200 GCA_020629995.1 Pseudaestuariivita sp.
GAGGCCAAGCACGAGCTGAAACAGGGCTCGGCCGGGTTCCTGCGCGAGATTTCCGGCTGGGCGATGATCGTGTTCTGGCTGATGGCCGTGTGGTTCATCGCGACAATTCTGGGCGATTGGCACGTGACCGAGGATCTGGCCGGCGCGATCGACCGGTCCTGGCTGCGCCTGCGCATCCTCCTGGAAATCGCAGCGGCGCTGTCGGACAATTGATGGACGAAACAGATATCATCCAGGGCGCCCTGCAATGCGGCAATTGCGGCGGCCAGCGCGCCTATGATCCGGGCACCCGCGCGCTGAAATGCGACAGCTGCGGCACGCCCCACCCGATCGAGGTCGACCCGAACGAGGACCCGACCGAGGAATTCCACTATCACCCCGACATGCCGCACACCGAGCAGCAGATCATGTCACCGCAGGAAAGCCACACCTGCGAGACCTGCGGCGGCTCGGTCGTGTTCGTGGGGCGCGCCCTGTCCGAGAGGTGTTCCTATTGCGACGGTCCCATGGTGCGCACGGGCCGCGACCAGCGGTTCGAAGCGCTGGGGATGGTGCCGTTTCACGTGGATGAGACCACCGCGCAGGAGTGGGTGATGCACTGGATCGGGCGGCGCATCGCGGCCCCGTCCAACCTTAAAAGCATCGTGGAAAAGGGCCGTGTGGCAGGGCTTTACGTGCCGTTCTTCACCTTTGACAGCGACGAGGCCATCGACTATTGGGCGCGCTATCGCACGGGCGGCAAAAACAGCACCACCCGGTCTGTCAAAGGCAAGATGAACATTCGGTTCGATGACCTGCTTGCCCCTGCGTCGCCGCATATCACGCCGCTGATCCGCGACGGCATCCTGCACGATTTCCGCCCGCACACGCTGCGCCCCTATGATGCGGGCTATCTGGCGGGCTTTGCCGCCGAACATCACCACGTGAGCGTGCCGCAGGGCCTCGCCTCGCTGGAGAGCGACAAGAAGCTGCTGATCCGCAACAAGATCCAGCGCAAATACAGCGGCAAGAAGCTGTTCAACATCGGGTACAAGACGCACACGACCGGCATCCATTATCGCCGGATCCTTCTGCCCGTCTGGATCCTGCATTATTCCTATGGCGGCAAGCCGATGAAGGTGGTGGTCTGCGGGCTGCACGGGCGCACTTTTGGCGAGCGGCCCTTTTCGCGCGTCAAGCTGGCGGGGTATTCCGCCCTGATGTCGGCGGCAGCAATTGCCGTCGGCTGGCTTTGGGGTGCGGGTGGTCTGCTGTAGCGAGGCAGCCTGTCAGGGCTGATGAGCGGCGCGCGCGGGCGGGATCGCATAGGTCATCGAGGCGCGGGCCACGGGCGCCTCCTGCCCCACCGAGTACAGCAGGCATTCGCCCACCGACAGCGACCGCCCCAGCTTCAAAAGCCGCGTGTCACAGATCAGATCGGTCGCAGCAGCCGGTTTGCGCATGAAATCCATCGAGATGTTGGTTGTCACCGCCAGGCCTTGCGGCCCGATCATCGCCAGCGTCGCCAGGTACACGGCCACATCGGCCAGCGCAAACATCGACGGCCCCGAGACCGTCCCGCCGGGGCGCAAATGCTTGTCGGTCACCACCAGCCGCACTTTCAGCGCCATGGGTGCCACCTCTTCGATCGCGAAATCATCGCAGACCTGCGGGAAAGCCTCGACCAGAAACGCCTCGAGCGCGGGCTTGTCCATCTTCAGCTGCATGTCTTTCCTCCCCGGGCATTGACCGCTACCGTGGCGCGGCACGCCGGGGAGGACAAGATGGCATATGTGGAACGCAGCGACGCGGGCGGGATCGCACGGCTCACTCTGAACGCGCCCGAGCGGCTGAATGCCCTGTCGGACGAAATGCTGGCCGCGCTTCAGGCCGAACTCGACGCGCTGAAAGACGACACCGCCATCAAGGCGGTCGTCCTGTCCGGCGCGGGCAAGGCATTTTGCGCGGGCCACGACCTGAAACAGATGCAGGCGGGCCGTCAGGCCGAAGACGGCGGCGCGGCCTATTTCAAGGATCTCTTTGACCGCTGCGCCGCGATGATGCTGACCATCCGCGCCCTGCCCCAGCCGGTGATCGCGCAGGTCCACGGCATTGCCACCGCCGCCGGATGCCAGCTGGTGGCGACCTGCGATCTGGCGGTGGCCGCCGAGGGCACCAAATTCGGCGTCAACGGCGTCAACATCGGGCTTTTCTGCTCGACCCCCATGGTCGCGCTCAGCCGAAACATCCCGCGCAAGCAAGCCTTCGAAATGCTGACCACGGGCCAGTTCATCAGCGCCACCCGCGCGCAGGAGCTGGGCCTGATCAACCGCGTGGCCGCCCCCGAAGCACTGGCAGACGAGGCCAACGCCCTGGCCGCCGAGATTGCCGGCAAGCTGGCCAGCGCCGTGCGCATCGGCAAACGCGCCTTCTACGACCAGCTGGAGATGCCGCTGGAGGCCGCCTATGGCTTTACCGGCGACGTGATGGTCGAAAACCTGGCCAATCGCGACACGGACGAAGGCATGACAGCCTTTCTGGAGAAGCGCCCGCCTGATTGGTCGTGAAGCCCGGGATCAAAGACGGAAAATCCGGCGCATTGTTTCCAAGCCGGACACATTAACCAACTTTTCGACCGGTTTGGCGAGGTGAAGACAGGCGCTCAACCCTCTGAGCGTTAACCACAATCCCTTTGTTTCCGAACAGGACACACTCTATTTCCGTTTTACCCCTTTGGTCCGTGGCGCGCGCCCGCGACACTGCTCACGATTTTGTGATGAAAGCGTTTCGGGGGCTATTATGAAGCGTATTTTGACGTCTGCCGCATTGGCTGCGGCCTGCGCCACCACTGCATTTGGCGATACCATGCCGCGTCCGTTGGACCCGGCGGATTTCTTTGAGATTGACATCGAGATGGCCGCGATCGGGCGGCT
>JAHDCH010000054.1 GCA_020629995.1 Pseudaestuariivita sp.
ACCGCCCCAAAGGCCGGGTTGGCGTTGACGGTGATGTCCGCCTCGTCAACCAGATCGCCATAGACGGTGATGGTGCCCAGAACGTCCTGATCATGCGCGCCGCCGTTGCCGCCCTGATCCGAGATGACGGTGATCACCGTGTAATCGTCGATGCCGTCCCCGTCTTCGTCGACATAGGCGACGCTGCCAATGGCCACGGTGTGGCCGACCAGCTTGATCTCGTCTCCTTCGGCAACCGAATAGTCGGTGATCGTGTCGTTGCCGATGCCGTCGACCCAGTGATCGTGCAGGTTGTCGTTTTCGCCGGCAACGCCGTGCCAGTGGATCGTGCCGTCTTCCATCGTGTGGCGGGTCACGACCTCTTCGGTGCCGTTGATGTCGACGCGGAAGACAAAGGTATCGGCCCCGCCGCCACCGGTCAGCACGTCATCGGCATCCGCGAATGGCTGGTCGTCAAAATAGAGAGGCGCGTCGGGGTCCTGAGCGATCTCGGGCTCGCCGCTGTCCGAACGCGAGACGATCACGTCGTCGCCATCGCCGCCGTCAACCGTGTCGTTGCCGTGCTGCGTGCGGATGGTGTCATCGCCCGCGCCCGCCGACACGATGTCGTCGCCATGGCCGGTTTCGATCCGGTCGTTGCCCGCGCCGGTGGTCAGGTCGTCGTCACCTCCGCCGCCATTGACGCGGTTATCGCCGTCGCCCGCATCGACCACGTCGTTGCCTTCGCCCGCACGAACGCGGTCGCCGCCCGCGCCCGAGGTGATCATGTCGTCGCCGTCGCCGCCGGTCACACGGTTCACGCCGTCGCCGGCATGGATGTGATCGTTGCCCGTGCCGCCGTTCATGCGGTCATTGCCCGCGCCGGCCTGCATGGTGTCGTCGCCGTCGTGGCCTGACATGCGGTTGTTGCCCTCGCCGCCGTCCATCAGGTCATTGCCGCCATTGCCGCGCATCCGGTCGTTGCCTGCGCCGCCCGACATCGAATCGTCGCCGTCGCCGCCACCCATGCGGTCGTCTCCGTCGCCGCCGTCCATGTAATCATGCCCGAGCCCGCCCATGACCCGGTCATTGCCAGCCTCGCCGAACAGCTGATCCGCGCCGTCGCCCCCGCGCAGCTTGTCGTTGCCGTCGCCGCCGACCAGCTGGTCATCGCCGGTGCCGCCGTTCAGACGGTCGTGCCCCGCGCCGCCAAAGGCCATGTCGTTGCCAGCGTGACCGCTGATCCGGTCGTCGCCGTCGCCCCCGTCGGCGGTGTCATCGCCCGCGCCCAGACCGATCCGGTCCGCGCCGAGGCCACCCAGCGCCATGTCGGCGCCGTCGTGCATCATGATCCGGTCGTCGCCGTCGCCGCCTTCGGCCAGGTCATCGCCCGCCCCGGTGTTGAGACGATCATCGCCGGCCCCGCCCAGCACATGATCGTCGCCATCCCGCGACCGGATCACATCATTGCCCGCCAGCCCGGCGATCAGGTCAGCACCCGCCGTGCCGCGCAGGCGTTCACCTGCTGCGGATCCGGTCAGGGATGTGGTTGTCGCCGGGGCCGCCGGCGTGGGCGCGGATGGCGCGGAAAGGAAGGGGAACGGAATAAGAGCCATGAGTGTCTGTCCTTTTCTGTCTGTCTGCGAGGGCGCTTGTACAGGGCGTCATTTTCGGGCCTAAACAGTTTCCAAAATGCGGCGCGACTAAGGCGAAGCGCTGCCAAAAATTGTACAATTCTCGGCAAACACATGCCGCGTGGCGGGTTCTTGCCGCTGTTTGAAAGGAGCGCACATGGCCAAGCCACCCCGCGCATGGCAGCGTATGTTGTCGGGTCGACGGCTGGATTTGCTGGATCCGACGCCCATGGACATCGAGATCGAGGACATCGCCCACGGGCTTGCCTTTGTTGCGCGCTGGAACGGACAGACACACGGAGATTTCGCCTATTCCGTGGCAGAACATTCCATGTTGGTCGAAGACATCTATCGCCGGATCAGCCCGGGATGCCCGCCGCGCTGGCAGCTCGCCGCGCTGTTGCATGATGCGCCCGAATACGTGATCGGCGACATGATCTCGCCGGTGAAGGCGGCTGTGGGGCCGGGGTACGGCGCGCTGGACGAACGGCTGACGGCGGCGATCCATCTGCGTTTTGGGTTGCCTGCCGCTTTGCCTGCCATCGTCAAGAAACAGATCAAGAAGGCGGACCGCATCAGCGCCTGGATGGAGGCCACGCGCATCGCGGGCTTTACCGTTGCCGAGGCCGACCGCCTGTTCGGTGCGCCCGACATGGGCCTTGTGTCCGGGCTTGAAATCGCGCTGCACCCGCCCGCGGACGTGCGCGCCAGGTTCACCGCCCGCGTGGGCGCCGTGCTGGAGCAGATGACATGACCAATTTCGAAGTCCGCACGATGGAGCCACGCGACGTGCCCGCCTGCGTCGCCATCGTGAACCACATCATCGCGCTGGGTGGCAGCACCGCCTATGAAGACCCGTTCACCAACGCGGGCTTTGAAGCGCACTACCTCCAAGAGCCGCCCGTCACCAACGTGGTGCTGGACAAAGGCAGGGTCGTCGGCTTTCAGGCCGCGTTTGATGCGGGTGATGGCCTTTACTCGATCGGCAGCTTCACCGACCAGCAGCATCCCGCGCCAGGTGCGGGCCGCGCGATCTTTGCCAAAACGCTGGCCGATTGCCGCGCCAGGGGCGGCACCGCGATCCTGGCCAAGATCACGTCGGACAACACCGGCGGGCTCGCCTATTACACCAAGATGGGATTTGCCGACGACCACGTCATCAAGGACGATGTGACACGCAAGGACGGCACGACCGTCGACAGGATCGTCAAACGCCATCCGCTGTAGGAGTATCATACAAAAAGGGAGAGAGGCACGCAGGGAGGAGACGTGCCCCCCTCACCACCATCCTGAGTCTCACCGGAAGTTCCAGAGCCCGTATCTGACCCGCCTTGATCTTGGTGCCGTCGGTGACTGTCCCTCAAGATATCGTGACTATATCACGATATAGCGTGTCGGTCGAGGGGTTTTGCCCAATCTGGCGTCAGCTGCCCGCAAAGCGGTCAAGATAGGCCCGGACAGCGTCCTGCACCCGGCGAAAGCGGTCGCCGCCCAGCTTGGTCCCTCCGAACCAGCGGGTGACAACCACAACGTGGTCGGTCAGCCCTTCGCGTTCCAGCATCCGCACGATCACCATGCCCGCGCCGGCCTCTCCGTCATCGCCCTTGAGAGGGCCGCCATCGGAAAACAGCACCGCCCATGTGTTGTGGGTTGCCTTGGCGAATTTGCGGTCGCGTTTGAGCGTTTTCAGGAGGGCGTCCACCTCGGCGCGGCTGCGTGCAGGGCCGCCCGAGACGGCGTATTTTGATCCACGGTCGGTGAAGACCGGATTGATCTGATGCATCAGCGGGCGGCGTATTCGGTGGCGGTCTTGCGCACCAGGGCGCGGCGCGCGGCGTTGGGAGGGTGCGTGCCCAGGAACCGGTCGCCGGGATCGGGGATGCGAAAGAAATACGCAGCACCCTTCACCGGGTCATAGCCTGCGCGGATCGTGATGATCGTGCCAAGCTCATCTGCTTCCAGCTCGAAATCCTTGGAATAGGTGCGCGCGCCCACGTTCGCGCCCAGCTCTTGCGCTTCTTTCACGCCATCGGCGGATGCGCCCGTCAGCGTTGCCAGCCCGCCAAAGATCACCGCGCCTGCCGCGGCGTTTTCGGCCTGGCGGGCAATGTGGCCGCGGATGTGGTGCGCCGCCTCGTGCCCCATGATGAACGCCAGCTCGTCGGGGTTGCGGGCATCCGCAATCAGCGCGAGGTTGAACGCGATGACAGGGCGGCCCGACCGGTCGAGCGTCTGAAACGCGTTCGGCCGCTGGCCCGGACGGTCATCCACCACGATCAGGAAATCGCAATTGATCAGCTGCGTGCGCGCGCGGCATTCGCGTTCGGCGATCGGCTCGACCGTTTCGACCACGTCGATGAACTGGCGCGCCGACTTGTTTGCCACCTCTTTCAGCTCGTCCTCGCTCTTGGGTGCTTCGCGCGGCGCGGGCTTGGCCGGCTCGACCGGGGCAACCTCGCACGCGGCCAGCAGGGCACAAACGGCCAAAAGTCCAAAACGGCGAAGCATCGGCGAGGTCCTTGGTGATGACTGGAACAGACCAGATCGTAGGGCGGCAGGCGCCGACGTGCCAGTCACAATTTGGCCCGGGGGCGGGGATTTGCCCGCTTGCGACCGCGCGGCGCCAGAGTAGGGTGGGTGGCATGTTTACCATCGAACACGAATTTGACGCCACCGTTGTCACTCTGGTCGACGAAGGCGCAGCGCCGCTGCAGGAGGACGTTGTCGTCAACGCCTTTGCCGAATGTGTCACTGTCGAACAATACGACCCGCGCACTGACGCGATGGTCAGGATCACGCTGTCGATCAGCCAGATGAACGATCTGGCCGCAGCCATCAACCTGCCCGAAGGCATCTATGCCCGCGCCAAGGAGTGATCCCATGACCACAGGATTTTACTGGGATGAACGCTGTTTCTGGCACGCCGGGGCGCATTATGCGGGGACCATGCCGGTGGGCGGATTTGTCCAGCCGCTGCCCGACGGGCTGCCCGACAGCCCCGAGACCAAGCGCCGCTTTCTGAACCTGTTGCAGGTCAGCGGCCTCGCAGCGGACCTGGCGATGCGCAGCGCGCCACAGGCCAGCCAGAAGGACCTCTTGCGCGTGCACCCCGCATCCTACCTTGATGCGTTCAAGGCCATGTCCGACGCGGGCGGAGGAGAGCTTGGCCTGCGCACGCCTTTTGGCCCCGGCGGATACGAGATTGCGGCCCATTCGGCGGGACTCGCCAAACAGGCGATTGCCGATGTGGCGCGCGGCGCGGTGCAAAACGCCTACGCCCTGTCGCGCCCGCCGGGCCACCATTGCACGGCTGACTGGGCCAACGGTTTTTGCCTTCTGAACAACATCGCCATCGGCGTCGAGGCGGCCCGCGCGGATGGTCTGCTGGATCGGGTGGCGATCCTGGACTGGGATGTACACCACGGCAACGGGACCGAGGCGATCTATTATGACCGGGCCGACACGCTGACCGTCTCGATCCATCAGGAACGGAACTACCCGCTCGACACGGGCGAGGCCGCCCATCAGGGCGGACAAGCGGCCCCGCGGTCCAACGTCAACATCCCGCTGCCTCAGGGCGCGGGCCATGCGCATTTCCTCGATGCCTTTGACCGGATCGTTCTGCCCCGCCTCACCGAATTTGCGCCGGACATGATCGTGGTGGCTTGCGGGTTCGATGCCGCGGCGGGCGATCCGCTGTCGCACACTCTGGCCACCGCCGACACCTTCCGCCAGTTGACCCGCCGCACCATGGCCGCCGCCGATGCGCTGTGCGACGGCAAGCTCGCCCTGGTGCACGAGGGCGGCTATTCCGAAGTCTACGTCCCCTTCTGCGGTCACGCCGTGATGGAAGAGCTGTCCGGCAGCGGCATTCACGTCCCCGATCCGCTGGCCGCGACCTATGCCGCGCGCCAGCCGGGCCCGCGCTTTGACGCCTTTGCGTCCGCGTGGATCGATGACCTTGCCGCGCAGCTTTTGCCTTGAAACCCTCGCGCGGTGACCTGACATAGGGTCAAAGCCAACGGGACCCGCCGCCATGCCAGACCGCAACCAAGCCGCCTATGATTTCCTCAGCACCCGCCGGTCGCGCCCTTGGCGCAGCATCGCGGCTCCTGCCCCCGACGACGCCACGCTGCAAGAGCTGCTGACCATCGCCGCCCGCGTGCCCGATCACGGCAAGCTGGTGCCCTTTCGCTTTGTCGTTCTGCGCGAACCCGCGCTGCGGCGTATCGCGGATCTGGTTGCGACCTATGGTCAGAAAATGGAGCGCACCGAGGAAGAGATCGCCAAGGCGCGCGAGGTCTACGATCACAGTCCTCTGGCCGTCGCCGTTGTCGAGCGGCCGCAATACAGCGCCAAGGTTCCGTCCGTCGAACAGCAATACGCCGCCGGAGCCGCGTGCTTTCAGCTGCTCAATGCCGCGCTCGCGGCGGGATGGGCGGCCAACTGGCTGTCGGGCTGGCTGTCACACAATGGGCCGTTCCGGTCCAACGTTCTGGGCCTTGAGGGCAACGAACGGCTGGTCGGGCTGGTCCACATCGGCACCGAAACCGCAACGCCACCCGAACGCCCGCGCCCTGACATGGACGATCTGGTGACCTGGATCGACGCATGATCCTGCGCAGCTTCTTCCTCGCGCTGGGCCAGATTGACGACCGCGCCTTTTTCCGGGTCCTGCTGCTGGGCCTGTCGCTGACGGTGGTGCTGCTGATCGGGGCCTGCGCCGGTTTCCTTGGGCTGATCCAGTGGCTGACCCAGGACGGCTTTGGCATCGCCTGGCTGGACAATGCCGAATGGATCGGGGACGCGCTGAACTGGGGCGCGGTGCTGCTGTTTGTGGTGCTGTCGGTCTTTTTGATGGTGCCTGTTGCGTCGGTCATCGCGTCGATGTTCCTCGACGAAGTTGCACAGGCGGTCGAGGCCAAGCATTACCCGCACCTGCCGCCCGCGCGAAAGGTGCCCCTGTCCGAAGCGGTGCGCGACACGCTGAACTTTCTGGGCGTGCTGCTGGTGGCCAATGTGCTGGCGCTGATCGTTTATGCGATGCTGCCCTTCGCCGCGATCTTCATCTTTTGGGCGATGAACGGGTTTTTGCTGGGGCGTGAATACATCACTCTGGCCGCGATGCGCCGGATGGGGCGCGACGGTGCAAAGGCCTTTCGCCGCCAGCACAGCGGGCGCGTCTGGCTGGCGGGTGTGCTGATGGCGGTGCCGCTGACCTTTCCGCTGATCAATCTGGTGATCCCGATTCTGGGCGCGGCCACCTTCACGCATCTGTTCCACCGCCTCAGCGGCACGCAACCTCGCACCGCGCGGGGCTAGGCCCGTCAGGCGGCGTAGTCGCTGTTCAGCCGGTGAAACAGGTCAATGTCATCCAGCGTGATCCACCCGCTGACGATGATGCCCGCGATGATCACCCACAGCACGGCCGCCACGCCGGTGGTGATCCACGCCTTGCGCCGCACGTTGTGCACTTCGGGTGCGCCCGCGTGGGTGCCGGGCACGATCTCTCCCAGATCGCCTTGGGTCTGGACGCGGATCGGCAGCACGACCAGAAAGGTCATGAACCAGATCACCGCATACAGGACCAGAGCCGAGGTGATGCCCATCAGACCTGCTCCAGCTCCACCAGACAGCCGTTGAAATCCTTGGGGTGCAGGAACAGCACCGGTTTGCCATGGGCGCCGATCTTGGGCTCTCCGGTGCCCAGAACGCGTGCGCCCTCGGCCTTGAGCTTGTCGCGCGCGGCAAGGATGTCGTCCACCTCGTAGCAGATGTGGTGGATGCCGCCGGCGGGGTTCTTGTCCAGAAATCCCTGGATCGGCGATGCGTCGCCCAGGGGATACAGCAGCTCGATCTTGGTGTTCGGCAGTTCGATGAACACGACGGTCACACCGTGGTCGGGCTCATCCTGCGGCGCGCCCACATTGGCGCCCAGCGTGCCGCGGTACTGTGCCGCTGCCGCCTCAAGGTCGGGCACCGCAATGGCCACGTGGTTCAGACGTCCGATCATGTGAAACCCCCTGCATCTGGTCGCGCCGCTTATGCGGTTTCGGGAAACCGTGATCAAGGGCTGCCCGTGTTAACCATCCGTTAGGTGAGGTGAGTCATGCTGAGGTCAAGTTTCTGACCGACGCTAAACCCGAAACGGGGGATACCATGGACGATGTGTTTTCACTGGGCCAGTTGCCCAAAGCCACTGAAACAAGACCACTTCTCGGGCTGACCGTGCTTGCGGTCGAAGACAGCCGCTTTGCCTGCGAGGCGCTGCGCCTGTTGTGCCTGCGATCGGGTGCGCGCATCCGCCGCGCCGACAGCCTGACCTCGGCGCGCCGCCATCTCAAGGTGTACCGCCCCAGCGTCATGATCGCCGACGTGGGCCTGCCGGACGGGTCCGGCGTTGACCTGATCGCCGAAGCGGCCCAAGCCAGCCCGCGGATCAGCGTGATCCTCGGCTCCAGCGGCGATGACACGCAGGCCCATGCCGCGCTTCAGGCCGGGGCTGACGGGTTTCTGGCCAAGCCGGTGGTGTCCCTGGCCGAGTTTCAGCAAGCGATCCTGGCGCATCTGCCGGACGAACGGCAACCGCGCGGCCCGCGCAGCCTGCCCCACGAAGTCGTGCAGCCCGACGAAATCGCCTTTCAGGATGACATGGTGCATCTCGCCTCGGTGCTGCGTGATCGCAAGGACTTGACGCTGATCGACTATGCCGCGCGCTTTGCCGCCGGTGTGGCGCTGACCGCGGATGATGAGGCTTTGTTCGCCGCCGCCCGCGCCGTGTCACGCGAAGTGGGTGCCAAGCAAACCCGGGACGTGACCGACACTGCGGTGGCCAAGCTGGCGTCGCTGGTCGAAACACGGATCGAAAGCCGGGTTGCGATCTAGCCGCGCAAGGCCGGGTCGTGCCCGGGCCGCACCAGCCGGGTCAGATCGCTCAGCCGTTCTTTCTGTTGGCCGTCCGCATCAAAGTTCGATGGCGCCAGCCAGGCTGCAAACGCTTCTTTCAGCGCGGGCCACTCGCTGTCGATGATTGAAAACCACGCCGTGTCGCGGTTGCGTCCCTTGTACATCGTGGCCTGCCGGAACACGCCTTCGTAGCTGAACCCAAGCCGTTGCGCCGCCCGCCGCGACCCAAGGTTCAGCGCGTCACATTTCCATTCATAGCGGCGATAGCCGGCCTCGAACGCCCAGCTCATCATCAACACCATCGCCTCGGTTGCGTCGCGCGTGCCCTGCAGGGCGGGTGACATGTTGATATGCCCCACTTCGATCGACCCGGCCTCGGGCTTGATCCGCAGATACGAGGCAACGCCGACATAGCCGTTCTGGGCGCTGTGGATCGCGTAGAACAACGGATCGTCCCGGCCTTCGTGTTCGCGTACCCAGCGGTGGTACTGCGCGGCCGAGCTGAACGGGCCATAGGGCAGATAGGTCCAGACCCGCGGGTGCCCGTCATAGCTTCGGTAAAGCCGCGCGGCGTGATCTTCGGCGCGCAGGGGCTCCAGTCGCACATGCGTGCCGACCAGCGGCGCATCCAGCGCGGGCCGCAGGGGCACGCGCCAGCCTTCCACGGACGGCCCGATGGGTTGGTCTGATTGATCGCTGTACGCCACGCGCATCCCCTGCACAGGTTTTGTGCAGACTACGCGCCGCGCAGCCAGTGGCAAGTCCTGCCGCTATAAAAGCAGCCCGGGATCGTCACCCATGTCGAGCCCGGGAAAGATCGACGTCTCCAGCGCGGTGCGATCGGTGCCGAACAACCCGCGGATCACCCAGGCCGCATGGGCGCGCACGTCGCGCGTTGGCATCAGGTCGCGCCGGGCATAAAGATCGGCTTCGGACAGGCCCGGCCAGTCGCCCAGCACGCGCCCGCCCTTGACCGCGCCGCCCGCCAGGATCATCGCGCCGCCGGTGCCGTGGTCCGTCCCGTCCGAACCATTGCTGCGCACGGTCCGCCCGAACTCGGTCATCGCGATCACGGTCGTCCGCTTCCACTCGCTTTTCAGCGTGGTGCGCAGGGTCATCAGCGTATCGGCCAGCCGCCCCACCGCGCGCTCCAGCCCCCGGGTCTGGCCCCGGTGCGTGTCCCATCCGTTGATCGAAAAGGCGGCGATGCGGCTGTCTTCTCGCAGGCGCTTGGCGGCGAATTCGGCCACCTTGATGTGCCCCTTGCCGCCCCGCGCGCGTTGCATGGCGTTCATCGTGCCTTGCGGGCTTTCGCCGCCGGTCATGTCCGACACGGCGGTGCCGTCGCCATCGGCCAGCTCCAGCGCTTCGGCCAGCGCATCGCGGAACATCGGGTCGTCGTGCATGATCAGATCGGCCAGCAGCAGCCCCTGAGGCGAGATCGACAGATCCACCTCGGGCGACCAGTTCGACACGGGCGCTGCGCCTTTCAGCAAGTACATCTCGCCCTGCCCGATTGCATAGGCCGTCTCGGCCCTGAGGCCCGGCACGGTCTGCAGCATCCGGTTCAGCCACCCGTCGCGCGCGGGCGTGCCGCCTTCGTCCTGCGTGCCGGCCTCGAGGATGTCCTGCCCGTCGAAATGGCTGCGTTTGTCTCGGTAGGGGGTCGACACCGCCTGCACAAAGGACAATTGCCCCGCCTTCCACATGGGCCACAGTGGTGCCATGGCCGGGTGCATCGCATAAAACCCGTCCAGGTCCAGATGTCCGCCGCGCCCGCCCACGCGTTGCGGCCCGCGCAGCGTTGCAAGGTTTGGATCGCCATAAGGCGTCACCACGCCCAGGCCATCCATCCCGCCGCGCAGGATGATCACCACCAGCCTCTGGTCAAACGGGGCCGAGGCCAGCGCCACCGGGGTCAGCAAAGGCGAGGCCGCCGCCGAACAGCCCAGAGCCATGAAGGCGCGTCGGGAAAGAGTCATCGCGGGCCTCCTCAGGTCCGTTGAAATGCGGGCGAGGTCAGGATCAGGCCGATCCCCTCGCGCACGCTTTCCGAGGCGCGGGCGGCAAAGCGCACCGCATCCGGCGCCCGCGGCCCCAGCGCCGTTTCGACAAAGTCGCGCGGGTCGGGCAGGTCCTTGATCAGGATCGCCGGGGTCGACACCGCCCAGCGCAACCGCGCGGCAAGACCCTGCGGCGTGATCCACGCGCTGTCCTCTTCGGGAAAGCCATCAGGCCCCGCCGGCCGCTGCCAGGTTTGCCCCATATGCGACATGGGCACGTGCAGCAGCGCCAGCGCTTGCCGTTCGTTGATCCCGTCAAAGGCCTCGGGGCCGAGATCCAGCGCGCGAAAGGCCGAGGCGACAAAGTCGAAGGGCTGTTTGACATTGCCCGCGTCGCGCGACCACGCGGCGGGGTGTTCCAGCAAGGCCTGCGTCACCTGCCCAAGGTCACCATCCGTGGCAAGGAACCGCGCCTCGAGGTGCTGCACCAGACCGGGATCAGGCGTGTCTGACACGAAATGCACCGCCATCTTGCGCGCGATATGCGCCGCCGTCGCCGGGTGTGCGGCCAGATCACGCAGCGCGGCTTCGACATCGGCAAAGGTGGCCTGCCCGCCGCCATAGGTCCGGCCCAGCACCGTCTCGGCCCCCGGCTCGGCCAGGTTGCGGCGAAAGTTGAAGCCATTGGGCGGCTGCACATCCATCCCGGTGAACAGCTCGGCCAGCTGGGTCACATCGGCCTGCGTATAGGGCCCGTCCACGCCCAGCGTGTGCAGCTCGAGCACTTCGCGCGCGAGGTTTTCGTTCAGCCCGGCGGGTTTGCCCCGTTCGCGCAGTTTCAGCCCGCGCTGCGAATTTGGCCCGATCGAGCGGTCCTGATCGAGATACATCAGCATCAGGGGTGCGCGGATCACCTCGACCAGCATGTCGTCGAACCGGCCCATCACATGCGGGCGGATGCTGGTTTCGACATAGCTGGACCCGCCCCATCGGGCGATGCCGCCCTTGCCAAAGGCTGTGAAATGGTCGGCCCAAAAACCGGTGAGCCGTTCGCGCAGACCGTCATCCGCCCGCGTGCGGCGCAGGATCGCATGGCCCATCCAGCGCACCGCGTCCTGCCGCGCGGCCTTGTTATAGACGTTGGCCGCCTTGCGCGCCGCCTCGAAATCAGCCGTGCCACGCGTGTCGCGCCGCCGTTTGACCAGCGTGCGATACTCGGCCATCCGGTGCACGAACTCTTCGAACGGCTGTATGGGAAACGCCTCAGCGGCCCTGTCAGGCCGCCTCGCCTGATCCAGCAGGGCGTCCAGATCGGACGGAGGAGCAAAGCGCGGCGACAGCCCGCTGCCAAAGCGGATCGCGGCGGTGATGGGGTCAAACGTCATGGGCGCTCGCGGCTGGGGTCTGTCCCTGAATTTAGGGGCAGGCCGCGCGTTTGCCTATGGTTTCCTCTGCGCTTGGCAAAGAGCCGCCGTCACTCCTGCGGGATCACGCGCAGGCCCAGCTCCATCAGCTGGTCGCTGGTAGGATCCGAGGGCGCGTTCATCATCAGGTCTTCGGCGCGCTGGTTCATCGGGAACATGATGACCTCGCGGATGTTCACCGTGTCAGCCAGCAGCATCACGATCCGGTCGATGCCCGCCGCGCAGCCGCCGTGCGGAGGGGCGCCATACTGGAACGCATTGACCATCCCGCCAAAGCGCTTTTCGACCTCGTCCTTGCCATAGCCGGCGATTTCGAACGCCTTGAACATGATCTCGGGGCGGTGGTTCCGGATCGCGCCTGACACCAGCTCGTACCCGTTGCAGGCAAGGTCATACTGATAGCCCAGCACGTCCAGCGGGTCACCTTCCAGCGCCGCCATCCCGCCTTGCGGCATCGAGAACGGGTTGTGCTCAAAGTCGATCTTGCCGCTCTCTTCGTCCTTTTCGTAGATCGGGAAGTCCACGATCCAGCAAAAGGCAAAGCGGTCCTTGTCGGTCAGGTTCAGCTCTTCGCCGATCACATCGCGCGCCTTGCCGGCGACCTTTTCAAACGAGGCCGGTTTGCCGCCAAGGAAGAACGCCGCATCGCCGACGCCAAGGCCCAGCTGCTCGCGGATCGCCTCGGTCCGCTCGGGGCCGATGTTCTTGGCCAGCGGGCCAGCCGCCTCCATCCCGTCTGCCCCGTCGCGCCAGAAGATATAGCCCATCCCGGGCAGACCCTCTTTCTGGGCAAAGGCGTTC
>JAHDCH010000055.1 GCA_020629995.1 Pseudaestuariivita sp.
TCGCTCAGCGGCATGTAATTGTCGATCCCGATGAAATCGATCTCGTCGTCCGACCACAGCGGGTCCAGATGAAAGAACACGTCGCCCGACCCATCCTGCGGGTGATACCCGAAATACTCGGACCAGTCCGCAGCGTATCCAATCTTGACCTCCGGCCCCAGGATCGTGCGGCATTCGGACGCCAGATCGCGCAGGGCGGCGACCGCCGGAAAGCTGTTGCCGGCGCCCCGGATCTGCGTCAGCCCGCGCATCTCCGAACCAATGCAAAACCCGTGCACACCGCCTGCCGCAGCACAGAGCGCGGCCTGGTGCAAAATGTATCTCCGGAAAGACCACTCTTCGGGGCCAGTGTATTGGACACTGTCTCCATCAACGCCAAAATCCGCCGCCGCAGCTGTGCCAAAAAACGCCGCGACTTCGGCCTCGGCAGCCGCCGTGCCATCGGGCGAGCCTTCGACGCCCGGCGCGCGGGACGTGGTGATCCGCCCCCGCCATGGCAAGGCGGGCTGCCCGGACTGGCCCGAATAAGGATCGTCCAGCGTGTTGCCCGCCATCTGGTCCATCAGGATGAACGGATAGTACAGCACGTCCTTGCCCAGCTCCTGCATCCTGCGGATTGCTTCGACAACCGACTGATCGGTCGGTGTGCCTCCATAGACAGGGCGGCCATTCAATTCGGCCACAACTTCGGCAGTCTCTCGGGTCAACCCCGCGACGCGCCACTTCATGTTGCGCCCATCAAACTCGGCCTGTTCGACCTTGGGCTTGATCTGGCAGGTCCCGCAGCGCAGGTCGTCGCCAAACCAGCTGACGATCAACGATGCCGCTCCGCAATTGGGCAATTCCTGATCCAGTTGGCGCAGGGATGTCTCGAAATCGCTGACGCCCGACGGTGTGTTGACGTTGGCAACGCCCGCGGCGCCGCCCCCGTACTTGATGTTCACCTCGGTTGTGGCCAGTGCGTATTCACCCGACCCGGGCATCATCGCAACCGCCTTGACCCCGTGCGCAATCGCGCCCTCTGCACTGGGGTCGGCCGCTTGCACCGGACGCGTCACTTCGAAATTGAACTGTGGGATGCGGTTGCCGAACTGTGCCAGCGCCAGATCCTCCAGCACGACATAGGCTGTGCCCCTATATGCAGGAACGGTGCCCGCACCCTCTACGGCTTCGATCTTGGGGTCCGGCAGCTGATCGTATGACCCCGGATAGACGCGCATGTTCAGATCATCGATCGCAACTTTCGCGCCATCCGCCCAAACGCGTGACACTCCGGTGATCTCACCCTCGCCAAGGGCAATTGCCAGGCTCACACTGTAGGAAAACGTCTTGGTCTTGGGTTCTGCGGGCGCGGCACCCTTGCCGCCGCCTCCGCTTTTCTTGACCTTTTCCAGAAACTCGGTCGACCAGATCACGTGGCCCGGCACCCGAATGCGCCCGTAAACCCGGCCCACCGGCGCGCCTTCTCCGGCTCCGGTCAGCCGGAAACGATCGACCTTGCCCTGCTTGATCGTGGGCTGGCTGCCCTGCCCCATCAACCGCGCGTCGATCGACCGGCCAATCGTCGCGCCCACAAAACGCCCGACCGCAACCGAGCTCAGCCCCAGAAACGTGCCACCAAAGGCACTGCCAACAGCCGCGCCAGCAACGGACAAAAGGATAGTCGCCATGGATCAAACTCCGGGTGGAAAGGTAAAGCGCGCCACGATCCGGCGTGCCCAAGGGGCGCTCAGCGGGCTCTCAACGACCCCGTGGCCCGTGTATGCGTGGATAAAGGTCGGCGTGTCTCCGACCGTGGCCTGAAGCCCCAGATGCTTGGCCACCGCTCCGTGCCGCATCCGAAAGAGCAATACGTCGCCTTCTTTTGGTGTGACCGACGGCGCCAGATGGGCTTGTGCCGCGCGCCACAAACGCTCGTCGCCCTGCGGCTCCGACCAGTCTCGGGTATAGGCCGGCACGTCTGCCGGCTCCTCTCCCAGCACTTCCCGCCAGACGCCTCTCAGCAGGCCAAGGCAATCGGCCCCCTGCCCCTTGACGGACGCCTGGTGCAGATAGGGCGTGCCCAGCCAACCGCGTGCCGCGCGTACAATATCCAGGCGGGTCACCTGCGGCTGCTCCCGTCGGCCTTTGCCGCTCGGGCGGGAACCACCATCACCCAGTCTTCCTCGGGCAAATCCGGAAAGCCCTGAAAGTTGACGACATTGCCAAACTTCAGCCTGCAGGTCTCGAACCTCTTGTCGCAGCCCGCCGTCACCGCAACCTCGTCACCCGGCTCCAGATCTGCGCGCAGCCCCTCCCAAAGCTCGATGACCCTTGCGCCATCTTCGCCAATCCGGTCGTCCTTGATCATCCCGGTCAGACCCTTTGCGGACCCGCTGCGCACTTCGATCACACCGCGCTGGAACCATTCCGGCTCGTAGGCGGGCAACGCCTCGAATGTCAGGATGCGTGCTTCGTTCACCGCTGTGACCGGTCCTATGTGCCTGTAGGCCAGCCCGGTCAGGTCAACTCCGCACGTCCGGTCCCCCAGGACCGCTGCGCAGGGCTTTTGATAGACCCGCCCAACCGGCTGGTTCAGCTGGTCGGTCAATCCCCTCAGCTCTGCGCGAAAGGCTCCATCCGCGCGCGTGACCTCTCCGATATGGCCGCGAAACACCAACTGCCGTGCGTCCACGTTCGACCACTGGACCAGCCAGGCGCGCACCTCCGCCCCATCATAGCGCCCGGCCTCCAGGTCTTCTTCGCGGATCGCATCTGCAGCAAGCGCGCCCATGGCTTCGGTGTTGTCCACCGACAGGCCCGTGCTTTGCTGCACCGCCATCGCGGACAGGCCGGTATCCGCGCGAAAGGTCAGCCCGTCAAAGCTCAGATCCCGGTCGTGATCGGTAAACCCCATCACTTCGCCATCCTTGCGGGTCACCGACCAGGCCCTGCAGACGTCGGTCGTGCCGGATTTGAGATGCTCCAGCAGCGCGCTCATATCCGCACCTCCACCACCGGCACGTTCGGCACGTCGCCCGCCCGAAAGCTGGCCACGCTGGTCTGGATCCGGTCGGCGTCAAACCGGACCGGTACGTCAAACTCGAACCCCGCCGTCACCTCCAGACCTTCGGCCGGGGCGATCTCGAACGTCACCAGACCGGTCTCCAAATCGACCTCGAAATTCAGCCCCTCTTGCAGCTCGTCTCGCTGCACACCCGCCTTGACCGTGCCAAGCACCGGCTTATTGATCTCTCGGACATAAGACTGACTGCCCGACGCATAGGTCTTGACCAGCTGAAAGACGCGCGTGTGGCCGTCGCCCCGGCCGATCTCCTGATCGTCGTAGGCCACGTCTTTTGACGGCAGGCAGGATTTGTAATCCGACCAGTCTTTCCACCGAAACGCGTGCAACTGTCCGCGCCTTGCTTCGAAAAAGGCGATCAACTGCTCGACATCGTCCAGCGACCGCAGGCCAACGCCCGCATCATACCGCCTGCGGGACTGCGCCCAGGGCGTGTTGCGCTCTTCGAACCCGTTGGCCAGCGCCACGATATCCGTGCGCCGCT
Source organism: Pseudaestuariivita sp. (assembly GCA_020629995.1). Lineage (GTDB taxonomy): Bacteria > Pseudomonadota > Alphaproteobacteria > Rhodobacterales > Rhodobacteraceae > Pseudaestuariivita. The sequence continues at coordinate 3,549 of JAHDCH010000055.1, forward strand.
CGGGCCCGCCGACCGAGCCAAAGCTCAGGCTGGCGGGAAACCTCACCTCGTGAAAGCTCATCTCGGCCCCCTCGTTTTCAGGAATTGCGTTGCGCGCGGCTCAGCGCGCGGGCGGCCTGTGCCGCAATCTGGCTTTCGGACCGGCGGAAGCCCTGCACGTCCGGGGTGCTGATGTTCATCACCACCGTCACCGCTCCGCCTCCGCCATTGGTGCGCACGCCCAGCTTGCCATCCGCCCCACGGGCCAGAGGCATGATCGCCTCTGGCCCGGCCTCACCCATCAGGCCGGTGCCTCCGCGCATGGGGAAGCTCACAGGGCCCGTCACCACGCCGCCCGTGGCAAAGGGTGTCACGCGCCCCTGGGTGAAGGGCGCGCCCTTCTCAAAGGGCGAAAACGATCCGAACAGCGCCGTCGCTCCGCGCGCCAGCATGCCGCCGAAATGATCTGTCACCGGCTTCACCGCCGCGCTGTAGGCGGCGTTGATCAGCGACCGGCTGACCGCCTCCAGCGCATCCGACATCTTGAACCCGCCAAACACGACACCGTCGATCGCATTTCTCAGGCCGCGGCTGAACGTCTTTTCCAGCGCTTCGACCTGCTTGCCCGTCGCCGAGAATGTCTGGTGAATGCGCTTCAGCTCGGCATCAAAGCCCGCCGCCATGCTGGCCGCCTGACCCAGCGATCCCTCAAGCTGGTCGATCTGCTCTTCCAGCGTCTCCTGGTCCGTCATGCTCTTCTCCTTGATCGGGATAGGCGCGCATCAATGCATCCAGACCGCTCCGGCCCAGCCCGCTTGCCGCTCCGCCCTCACCCAAAAGAACCCTCAGTTCTGCCGGCGTCAGTGCCCAGAACTCCTCGGGCCGCAACCGCAGCCCCGTCAGCCCCGCGCGCATCAACCCCGGCCAGTCAAAGCCCGTCATCGCCCGGCACCGTGAACGCCCGCGTGATCAGCAGCGCCGCCTTGCGGGACGCTTCCATCGGCCCGCCCGCGATCTCGGCGCTCGCCAGATCGGCCGCGCTGCCGCGCCAGCCGCCGCCTCGCAAACCTGCCAGCAGCAGGGCCAGAACGTCGCGCGCGCGAAACGCACCCGTTTCAAACCGCTCGATCAGCGCCACCAGGCTGTCCGCCTCCAGCGCGTCTTCCAGCTCGGCCAGCGCGCCCAGGGTCAGGCGCATCACCTGCGCCTGCCCGTTCAGCACCAGCTCCACCTCTCCCCTCCACCGATTGGCCATGGATCAGACCACCGGCGCTGCCGTAAAGGCCAGCACACCCGCCGATGCCAGCGACACCTCATAGGTCGCCTCACCGTTGTGGCTGCCCGCATATTCGATCGCAGTCACCTGGAACGGGCCTTCGATGGTGCCGAAATCCGGCACGATCACCTGGAAATCGGGCGTCTCGCCATCGAAAAAGATCTGCCTTGCCCGTTCGTCGGTGCCCGCATCCTTGAATACGCCCGACCCGCTGATCGCCGCGCTTTTCACGCCTGCGCCGGCCAGCAGCTCTCGCCAGCCGCCCTGACTTTCCAGCGACGTGACATCGACGCTTTCCGCGTTAAAGCTGATCCGCGTGGCCCGCAGCCCCGCCATGGTTTCGAACAGACCGTCACCGGTCAGGTCGACCTTCACCAGAAGGTCTTTGCCGTTCTGAGCCGCCATCGCCCATACTCCTTGCATTGAATTCAATGAGTTGCCGTGTATTTCTCATCCGAAAGATGAAGATCAGGTATCCTCAACGCGCGCTCTGAACGTCAGGTCGATCCTGCGCATCGCGTTGCCGTCTTCGCGCTTGGCGACCGCCTTGACGAAATTCAGCGACACCAGATGCCCCCGTGTCAGACTAAGCTGCGCGTCGATCAGCGCGTCGCCCACATCCGCAGCCACCGCCTTGGCGCTCTGAAACCCCGCATTGCTGGTCACGACCGAGATGACGACATCATGCGCCGCGCCCCGGCCCGTCTTGTCGGACCGGTCGCTGGCCGTCTCGGGACCCAGCGCCACGTACAAAGGCGGCACGTTCCCCGATGGCACTGCGTCATAGACCGCGCTGCCCACATGGGCCTGCACTCCGGGATGGGTGCTGACCGCGTCAAAGATCGCGGCCTGCAAGGCCGCTGCCACTCCATAGCTCATGCCACCCGCTCCTCTTTGGCAAAGCACGTCAGGTAGCGTGCCTCAAGGTCCTGCTCGGCCACCGCTTCGATGACAAAGACCCGTGCGCCTTCTCTCAGCCGCTGCCCCGCTTCAGGCCGCATCGAGCTGCCAATCGGCGCGGCGCGCACGATGACCTGCACCGGCACCACCGACACCAGCGCGGCCTCCCCCGCCCGGTCGCGGCCGCTTCGGGGCCTGACCTCGGCCCACAGCGTGCCCAGCGGCATCCAGATGTCGGAAAAGCCACCAGCTCCGTCCGGCACCCGATCCATCCGCTCCAGCACCAGCCTGCGGTTCAGCCTTGGCGCGCTCATACCGAGGCCCCGCCAAACACGCGCAACTGCCGGTGCCGCTCGATCAGGGCTGTCACGCCGAACGGCATACAGCCCTGCCCCAGCGCCACGTCGTTGCGGTATTCGTAGTAATGCGCCGCCAGCATCAGCACCGCCTGCTGCAGATCCGCCGGCACATCAGCCCAGACCGCACCAAAGCCCGCTGCGAACACCACTTGCGCCTGGCCACCCTGCGGGATGTTCGGCAATGCGCCGCCCACCCCGGCCAGCTTGGGCCGGTGTGTGTCGGGCATCAGCCGATAGCTGGCAGGATCAGCCGTTGTTACCTCTCCGTCGGCGTCCTGCACCGACAGCGCCAGAACCGCCGCAATGGGGGCCAGCGGCAGCGCCTGCATCCGGCTGTCCCGCCAATGGGTCACGCTCCAGGAAAACTCCCGCGTCAGGATCGCCTTGCCGGTCCGGGCCTCGATCGCCGCAAGCGCGGCGCGCAGAAAGCTGGCCAGCACGGTGTCCTGCACATCATCCTCGGCAAACCCGCTGCCCATCCGCAGATGCGCCTTCAGCTCCGCCACCGGCAGTGTCGCCTCGGCGACCTGCGTTTCTTCACTCAACATCATCGGTCACGTCTCCGATTGTTCGCCGCCTCCGTCATGAAAGTTGGACGCGCGCAGGCCCCGCACCGCTCGGACGGAGGGGAGCAGCTAGACAGCACGGGTTGCTTGACGCACCCGCACGCGCCCGCGGCCCTGACCCCATCCGGAGCCAGGGCCACATCCGGCCGCTTACGCGGTGCCGAATTTCAGCAGCTTGATCGCGGCAAAGTCGCTCACGTCGCCGCCCACGCGCTTGGTCGCGTAGAACAGGACGTTGGGCTTGGCGCTGAACGGATCGCGCAACACGCGCAGATCGGGGCGCTCGGCGATGGTGTAGCCCGCGGCAAAGTCACCAAAGGCGATCGAGTAGCTGTCGGTCGCGATGTCCGGCATGTCTTCCGCGATCACCACCGGATAGCCCAGCAGACGCGCCGGCTCACCAGCAGCCAGACCGTCCGACCACAGGAAGCGGCCATCGGCATCCTTCAGCTTGCGCACCGCGCCCGCGGTTTTCGAGTTCATCACGAAAGTGCCGTTCGCGCGGTAGGCTGCCCCCAGCGCGTAGACCAGATCGATGATCGCGTCACCGCCGTTGAAATCGGCGTCCACGCCGGTGGCCACATAACCCAGCTGATCCCAGGCCCAGGTGTCGTTGTCGACCGCCGGATGGGTCAGGAAACCCTTGGGTTTGCCGATGCCGTCACCGTTGACAAAAGCCGCCGCTTCGGTGCGGGCGAACTTGTCGGCGATGCGCGCCGCCAGCCAGCCTTCGATGTCGAACGCCGCGTCGTCCAGCAGGCGCTGCGACGCTTTGGGCAGGGCCGACAGCTCGTGCAGCGGGATGGAAATGCGGTCGATGGTGGGGGTGCCCGTCTCGGCCTGCGCAGCGGTCTCGTCCGCCCAGCCCGCGCCGATGTCGTTCTGGTCAACCAGCACGTCATACGAGGTGGATTCGACGTTGACGACCGTGGCGACCGAACGGATCGACGCCGAGGACTTCAGCGCGCCCATGACAGCCTCCGACGTCGCCGGGTCCACCAGATAGCCACCATCAGAATTGATGGCCGTGGACAGCGCCTTGCCTTCCAGCTCGATGCCGCGCAGGCCATCGTCGTCGCCCGAACGCAAGTAAGCGTTGAACGCCTTCTGATGGGGGGCGTCGAAATCGGTGTTTGCAGCCAGCGCCGGGCGGCGCGCGGTCATCATCTTGCGATCCATTTGGGTCATGCGTGTTTCCTGCTCTTTGATTTGCGTCTGAATTTCAGACCGGAAGTCGTTGAAGTCGTTCACAAAGCCCGCCACGGCGCGCTTTACGTCCTGAACCGGGCCCTGCCCGGTCTCAGCCTCGGTGCTCATGTGCCTGTTCCCTTTGGCTTGGTTGTTCGGGCAACGGGCTCAGCCCCGGCCCAGGTCCTGACGGGCCGTGTTGAACGCCTCCGCCAATTCAATCAGCGCGGTCTCGGCCAGGGTGTCGCCCTTGGCTGCCACCCGCGCTTCGCGTTGCATCGGAAAGGTCACCAGCGACACTTCCCAAAGCTCCACCTCGGTCAAAAGCCTCTGGCCCTTGTCATTCTTGGCTGCGCGTTTGGTGCGATAGCCGATCGACAGCCCCTCGATTGCGCCCGCCTCCAGCAGCGCCGCCGCCTCTCGGCCCTTGGCCACGCTGTCCAGGAGACGCCCCTTGACGAAAAGGCCCCTGGCATCCTCTCGCACCTCGTCCCACACGCCGATCGGCTGCGCCGGATCGTGCTGCCACAGCATCTTGACCCCGCGCCCTTCTGCCAGCGACGCGGCATAGGCGCCGCGTTCGACCACGTCACCGCCCTGATCGGCCTTGCCAAACAGCGAGGCATAGCCCTCGATCCGCGTGCCATCGACCACGCGCACGTCTTCACCCAGCCGGGCGAACTTGTGTTCCAGCTCCATCATGTTTCCTTGCCTGTTTTGAATGCTTTACGGCGCGATGCTCAGAACCGACTCGAATGCCTGCGCCAAGATTGCCGCCACCACTCCATAGACCGTCAGCCACAAGCGGCGCTCCAGCCGCTCCATCGCCTCTTCGATCTTGTCCAGCCTCCGGTTCAGCCCGTCGAACTGGAGTTTGGTGACCTGCTCATGCGCCGCCAGCCGCATCGCGGGCGCGCAATCGAACGGCGCGTAGCCAACCGTCTTGCTGTCGCGCACCTCACTCATCTGCGGTCTCCAACGGCGGCAGGCCCAGCAACTGCCGCTTTTCAGCCGCCGTCAGGAACTCTGCCCCTCCGATGCTGCGCCACTGCGCCTCTCTCTCGGCAGCCAGCGCCGGCATCTGATCCAGATCGGGCTTCAGCATCACCGGTTCACCCGCCCAGGCCGACAGCCAGTCCGCCAGATGCGCCGTGACCTTGGCGGCCAAGGGCAGCACCGTCAGGCGATAGAAAGCCCGGTTCGCCTCCTGGTAATTGGCATAAGTCGCGTCTCCGGGGATCCCCAGCAGCATCGGCGGCACCCCAAAGGCCAGCCCGATCTCTCGCGCCGCGGCTTCCTTGGTTTTCTGGAATTCCATGTCCGACGGCGAAAAGCCCATCGGCTTCCAGTCCAACCCGCCTTCCAGCAGCATCGGCCGCCCCGCGTTGCGCGCGCCCTGGTGGTTCGCCTCGACCTCGGCAACAAGACGATCGTACTGATCGTTGCTCATCCCGCCACCGCTGGCGTCCCCGCGATAGACGATCGCCCCCGACGGACGGGCTGCGTTGTCCAGCAGCGCCTTGGACCAGCGCGAGGCCGCGTTGTGCACATCCAGCGCCATCGCCGCCGCCTGCATCGGCGAAAAGCCATAGTGATCGTCCTGCGGGTGAAACGCCTTGATATGCGTCACCTGCGGCACGTCCCCCAGCGCAAAGCGGTGCTTGCGCCCGCCGACGCTGTACTCATATCCCACCGGCCAGCCGTCACCGCCGGGGATCACCGCCATCCGGTCGGACCGCAGCACGTGCAGCTCTCCCGGCAGGCGCTCGCCGGCCTCGACCGCCTCGACATAGGCGTTGCCCGTCAGCAGCAGCTGCGCATACAGCGCTTCGAACAATTCTGCCCGCCCCTGCGCCTGGTTGGGCCGCGCCAGCAGGCTCAGCACCGGGTGGGTGTCATAGCGCCGCTCTGCGTCCTGACACACCAGCGGCAGCGCTGCGGCCGCCTCCGCGATCAGCTTGACGCAGCGAAATCCAACCGGGTTCCCGGAATAGCCCGTCCGGGTCAGCGACACCGCGTCGCGCGGGCTCCAGGCCACCCGGCCCGCGCTGCCGTACGAGATCACCCGCCCCACCGCGCTGGCCTTCTCTTCGGGCACGGCTCCGCCGCCCCCCTTTTTCAGGAAGTCAAAAACCATTCCTATGCTCCTCAGACGTGCCCCTCAGCGGGCGTTCAGATCACCCGCATGCGCGGGGCGGACCAGGCTTGCGACGGCGCGGCAATCAGCTCGGTCAGCGCCCAGACCAGCGCATCCACGCGGTCGGGCGAGCCCTTGCCGTCAAACCCGGCCATCGTCATCTGCGCCATCTGATCCTCAAGCGCGTTCAATCCGCGCACATGGTGCACCCGCCCCTGTTCGTACAGCGCCGCAACCGGTTCGGCCCGGGCGGCCTTGCTGCGGCTGGCGTGCACGGCGCGATATGGCACACTCGGGTCCAGCTGGCGTATGACCGTCTCAACCAGCGCTCCGCCCTGATTGACCTCGGCCACCAGCCGATCGGCCTTGTGCCTTTCAAACGCGGCCAACGCGGCCCTCGCCCAACCCGTGGGCGATGCGCCCTTGACCGTGGCGTCCTCCAGCACATAAGCCGTCCAGGTCTGCGGCGGCCCCTTGGCCACAACGCCCGCGACAACGATGCCGCAGGCATCTGCCGTGCCGCCTTCGCTGACCGGCGGGTCAACAGCCACCACGATGCGGTCCAGCTCGGGCACCTTTTCGGTCCTCGCCGCCTCCAGCATCTCGCTGGTCCACAGCGCACCCTCGATCTCGGTCAACAGCTCGCCATCCAGCTCCTGCCTGCCCAGCCTTGTCCCTGCGTAGCGCCTGCGCACCTCTTCCAGGAACGAGCCCGCCAGATACGCCGCATTGGCTTCGGTCGCCGCCCTTGTGACCACCGTGCCGTCGTCGCTCAGCAATGCGCGCAAATGCGGCACGTTCTGCGGGGTTGTGGTGACGCATTGGCGCGGGTCGCTGCCCAGCCTCAGCGCAAACTGCAGGTTGTCCCAGGCCTTTGCGCCATCGGGCCATTTGGCCAGCTCATCGCACCAGGCCGCATCAAACTGCGGACCCCTCAGCCGTTCCGGATCCCTTGCCGAAAACAGCTGCGCAACCGCGCCATTCGGCCAGACCAGCATCCGCCGTCCTGCGATGTACTCCGGCCTGCGGTCCGGCGGCGAAATGGCCAGCAAACCGCTTTCGCCATAGACCATCACCTCTCGCGCCTGCTCCAGCGTTTCGGCGACCAGGGCGACGCGTCTGGCGCGGCCGGGGTCCATTGGCTTGGCCCCCTCGACCTGCGCCCGTACCCACTCGGCACCCGCTCTCGTCTTGCCTGCACCCCGTCCGCCCAGGCAGACCCAGCTCTTCCAGTCGCCTTCAGGCGCCAACTGATGCTCATGCGCCCAGAACTCAAACAAAAAAGGGAGAGCCAGCAGCTCTCCCTGATCCAACTCATTCAGAAAGGTCGTCCGCACCTCTGCATCTGCGCAGGCGAGCCAGGCGGCACCCGATTTCAGTTCGTGCCGCGTCAAAGTCGATGGCATAGTCCCGCCCCGGGGCAATGCCTTTGGCATTCCGCTTTCGCTCATCTAGCTCTTTCTCCAGATCCATGGCCTTCCGTATCCATCCCGATACGTCCGACAGCATCCGCTTTCCGTCTGCCCCAGAGCCGAGCTCCCCTGCCGCAACCTCGCTGGTCCAGCGGGCCAGCTGCTTGCGCAGGACGACCAATTGCTGCTCGAGATCCTGCAACTGGTCCTCGATCAGCGCGTCTCCTTGCGGAGTCTCTACTGTCATTGTCTGCTCAACCGCCTCTCATGGGAGTGTTCCCCCGCACGAGCGAAACGAAAAAACGGCCAAAGGGGTTGCCCCCCGGCCGTTTGCCCATCTCTCCTAGCTTGGATGAATGTCTACTTTGGACCGTTCGCAAAGTCAAGCGAAATCGGATGCGCTTCGCCCCCTAACCGTACGGTACTATTAACAAAATCCTAACAACGGCCCAGATATTCATCCTCTGCGAGGCAGGCCATCAGGCCTGATGAGCCGTCACTGGTTGGCCCGTTCCGCCTCGATCTTGCGCCATTCCGCGACGTTGCGATTGTGCTCTTCCAGCGTCTCGGCAAAGGCGTGGCCGCCCGTCCCGTCCGCCACAAAGAAGATATAGGGCGTCGTGTCCGGGTTCAGTGCCGCTTCGATGGCGGCGCGGCCCGGGTTTGCAATCGGCGTCGGCGGCAACGCCGGGATCACATAGGTGTTGTACGGGGTCGCTCGGCGCAGCTCGCTCTGGCGCAGCCCCCGGCCCAGCACGCCCTGCCCATTGGTGATGCCATAGATCACCGTCGGGTCGGTCTGCAGCCGCATGCCCCGGTTCAGCCGGTTCACGAACACGCTCGACACCTGCCGGCGTTCCTCTGCAACGCCCGTCTCCTTTTCGATGATCGACGCGAGGATCAGAGCCTCCTCGGGGCTGTCCAGCGGCAAATCGCCTGCGCGGCCTTCCCAGGCCGCCGCCAGGATACGTGCCTGAGCTGTCGTCATCCTCTCGACGACACTTGCCACCGTGTCGCCCTTACGCACTTCGTAGCTGTCCGGCGCCAGCGATCCTTCGGCGGGCACGGCGGCCACATCACCGGTCAGCAACGGGACCGATTTCAGCGCCTCCACGATCTGCCACGAGGTCGCCCCTTCGGCCACTGCAACGCGGATGCGGGTGTCGCCGGGGTTCTCCATCAGATCGGCAATGGCTTTGGGCGCCTCTTCTGCGGTGGGATCATATGCGGCCGTTTCGACATAGCGGTTCGACGCCGGGTCCAGCTCTCGCAGCTGCACTTCCTGTCGCGTCACGCCGATGCGAAACACCATTTCCGTGCCGCATGTCGATGCCCCGCCCCGGGTCACCTGATCCACGATCTGCTCCATCG
>JAHDCH010000056.1 GCA_020629995.1 Pseudaestuariivita sp.
TCGCGCCCGAGCTCAGGTCGATGTCGCCATCCATCGTGCCGGAATTGGTCAGATGGTCCTGCGACGAATTCCCTTCATAGGACCGCTCTCCGCCCATGACCGTGCCGGAGTTCGAGACCGAGACAATTTCGGAACTGGTAATGTTGCGATTTTCGAAGCCCAAGCGTTCTGCAGTGATAACGCCGGAATTCACAGCCGTGAAGGTGCCGCGGAACTCGACCCCGACAGGCCCGGTGATTGTGCCGGAGTTCAGCAAAAACGTGTCGTCGCCAGAGATCACGACGGTTGCCACATTTGTGCTGTTGGGAGTAAAAAAGTTGGACGAAATTGTCCCGGTGTTCCTGACTGACGAAGTGTCTCCGGTCAGCTCGATACCTTCGCCGCCGGTGATGGCGCCGTTGTTGACGACCACAACTTCGGTGCCATCCATTGAGATGGCACGATAAGCGCCAAGCGTCGTGACAGTACCGGTTGCCGTGATGGTGATGTCGATTTCAAACCCGGTTGTGTCATTTCCAACGATCGCGGGAAACCGCCCAAGCTGCGTCAGGTCGCCCGCGATTGTCACCGACATGTCGCTCAAGCCGCCTGTGGAAGGCAGCTGCAGCAATTCGTTGGTTACCGTGCCATAGTGCGTGACGCCCGGAGCGAGATAGTAGACATCTTCTGAGGCCGTAAGAGTGAAGTTGCCCACCGTGTCGGTTGTAAGAATGACGTCAGGCATAATGTGCCCCCCTTTTACATTGAATATACGGGTCGCGGTGCGCACGACGGATCGTATGCCCCGGCCCTGAAAATCAGTGCAAAGGTTAACCGTTTAGGCGAGGCGGGACAACATTTACCATTGCGCAACGACGTCTGCTGCACGGTGTCGTCCGCAGAGCAAGGCACGGATGCGCGCACTGGTTGAGCCGCCGTGGTCCCTTCAGCGAAGACCAGAGAAGTGATTGGGATGTGCAGCGCCAATGCGCAGCCGCCTGTGGCGTGCAGTTGGAGCCGGTGCAGGACAGCTTGTAGCCGTGAATGCGGCCCCGGGGCCTTTCCGACCGGGCCGGGATGATCGGCGCAAAGACCTAGGCGCGCAGCCCGCCAATCTCGTCCCGCGCCATGCGCACCACGATGGCCAGCGAAAGCAGCCACCCCGTCGCCACCGCAATCGCGATGCCCAGGAACACGCCCCACACATCCATGCCCAGCACGCCGACCAGCAGCCAGACAAAGAACGCCACGCCAAATCCCTGCCGATAGACCGAGATCCACAGCGTCCAGATCGGCCGCTTGAACGCCTGCAGCAGCGAATTGATCGAGAACAGCATCATGTAGATGCCGAACAGAACGCTGTCGACGCGCAGATAGGCGCGCCCCACTTCGATCACTTGCGCGTCGTCGGTGAACAGCCGCATGAACAGCCCGCCGCCAAACCACAGCACCGGCGCCGCGACCAGAGTGATCAGGCCGCCCGTGCGCCAGCAGAACCACAGCGCCGCGCGCACCCGGTCGTGCGCCTCGGCGCCAAAGTTCTGTGCCGCGATCGGCAGCAGAGCCCCGGTCATCCCCAGCACCGGGAGCAGCAGGATCTGCTCGATCCTGAGCGCGATGGAATAGCCCGCGATGGCGTGCCCGCCAAACCGCGCCAGCGCGTATTGCACCACAAAGCCTGACACGAACAGCACCGTGAATGACAGCGACGTGGGCGCCATCTGGCGCAGGATCTCGCCATAGGTCTTGCCCTCGGGGTGCAGCTCGCGCGTCCCGGCGCCCCGGATCACCCTCAGCCGCGACACCGCGCGCAGCACGTACAGCATCACGCCGGTCTGGCTCAGGATGGTCGACAGCGCGATGCCGCTCAGCCCCATCCCCGGCACCAGCCCCGGAATGCCGTAGATGAACAGGGGGTTCAGCACGATATTGGCGACAAAGGCCGCCATCATTGCGCGCTGCATGGTCACGCTGTCTCCATGCGCCTGCAGGATCCCGTTGCCCGCATAGGCGATCAGAAATCCCGGCAGCGCTGCCAGCAGCCAATAGAAATACGCCGTGGCCGCATCCCTGTACGCGCCCGGTTCTGACACCAGGTCGATCAGCCATGGCCCCGCAAACGCCCCGGCAACGATCAGCACCGCGCAGCTGGCCATGGCAAAGCTGATCCCCTGCAGCGCCATGCGCCGCGCGCCCGCGTCGTCCTTCTTTCCCCGGGCGTTGCCCACCAGCGCGCCCATGGCCGATCCGATCCCGAACCCCACCGACATCATGATGAAAAACGCCTGGAACCCGATGGCCAGCCCGGCCTGCGCGTCGGTCGAGATCTGCCCGGCGTAGAACACGTCCACCACGTTATACAGCGTCGAAAACAGCATCCCCATCGCCGCCGGCACCGCCAGCGTCCGGAAATGGCCGGGGATCGGCCCCTCCGTCAGATCAATATCCTTCATCGTTCCGGCTTACGCCGCTTCCGGGGCTCCGTCACCCGTCTTCTTCTCTTTCCAAATATGGCGGGGGGCGCCGCAGGCGCGGGGCAGCGCCCCAAAATACGCCAGACATCAGACTCCACACGAGAACAAAAATAGAACATACTGTGCCTCCCATGTTTGCCGAACTCGGAATCACGTCGAACTTCACCTTCCTCACCGGGGCCTCCCACCCCGAGGAGTACATGGAGCGTGCCGCCGATCTGGGGATGCGCGCGATTGCCATTGCCGATGTCAATTCGGTGGCGGGGATCGTGCGCGCTCATACCCGCGCCCGCGAGATCGCGCGCAGCGTGGCCGAGCGCACCCGGTGGGACGCCGAGCACGGGCCGATCGGACCGCCGCGCCCCGCGCATCTGCCCGCGCCGCCGCCGTCGCCGCTGTGGAACACGCCGCGCCTGATCCCGGCGGCAACGCTGGTGCTGGACACCGGGCTGGCGGCGGTCGCCCTGCCGCGGGACAGGCGCGGCTGGGCCAGCCTGTGCCGCCTTTTGACAAAGGGGCGCCTGCGGGCCGACAAGGGCAGCTGCCATCTGCGGCTGGACGACGTGATGGATCACGCCGAGGGGCTGCACCTGGTGCTGCACGGCCCGCCACAGGCGCAGGGCACGCCGGGCGGCGCGGGCCCGTGGCGCGCACAGGCGCAACGGCTGGCGCGCCGCTTTGCCGGACGGATGCACCTGCGCCTTGCCCCGGTCTATGACGGGCAGGATGCCGCCCGGTTCGACATGCTGGCCGACCTGGCGCAGGATCTGGGCCTGCCCACCCTGGCCAGCGCAGCGCCGCTGATGCACCACGGCCGCCGCCGCCGCATGGCCGACGTTCTGACCGCGATCCGCACAGGCGTGCGGGTCGATGCGCTGGGCACCGCCGCGCAGGCCAATGCCGAACAGCGCCTGCGCAGCGAGGCCGAGCTGCGCCGCCTCATGGGCCCGCATCAGGACGCCGTCACCCGCGCCGGCGACCTGGCCCAAAGCCTGACCTTCAGCCTGGATGAGCTGCGCTATGAATACCCGTCAGAGGTCGCCGAAGGCGAAACCCCCGAAGCGCGCCTGCGCCGCCTGGCGCACAAGGGCCTTGGCTGGCGCTATCCCGGAGGCGCCCCGCAGAGGGTGCGAGACCTGCTGGAACACGAGCTGACCCTGATCGCCAAGCTCAGGTACGAGCCCTATTTCCTGACCGTGCGCGACGTGGTCCACTTTGCCCGCAGCCGGGGCATCCTGTGCCAGGGGCGCGGATCGGCGGCCAATTCGGTGGTGTGCTACTGCCTGGGCGTCACCTCGGTTTCGCCCGAGATCGGCACCATGGTCTTTGAACGCTTTGTCAGCGAAGCGCGCGACGAGCCGCCCGACATCGACGTCGATTTCGAGCACGAGCGCCGCGAAGAGGTGATCCAGCACATCTACGAACGCTACGGCCGCCACCGCGCGGGCCTGTGCGCAACGGTCATCCACTACCGCGGCAAGCGCGCCATCCGAGAGGTCGGCACGGCCATGGGCCTGAGCCAGGACACCATCGCCGCGCTGTCATCGCAGCTGTGGGGCTTTTTCTCGACCAATGGCCTCGAAGAGCACCGCCTGCGCGAGATCGGCCTCGACCCGACCGACCGCCGGCTGCGTCAGACGATGGAGCTGGTGTTCGAGATCAACGGCTTTCCCCGCCACCTCAGCCAGCACGTGGGCGGGTTCATCATGACCGAGGGTCGGCTCGATGAGCTGGTCCCGATCGAGAACGCCACGATGGAGGACCGCACCGTCATCTGCTGGGACAAGGACGACATCGACAGCCTCGGCATCCTCAAGGTCGACGTGCTGGCGCTGGGGATGCTGACCTGCATCCGCAAGGCGTTCGACCTTCTGAAGATGCACCACCAGAAGGACTGGACCCTCGCCACCCTGCCCAACGAGGACCCGGTCGTCTACGACATGATGTGCCGCGCCGACACGGTGGGCGTGTTCCAGATCGAAAGCCGGGCGCAGATGAACTTCCTGCCGCGAATGAAACCGCGCAACTTCTACGATCTGGTGATCGAGGTGGCCATCATCCGCCCCGGCCCCATTCAGGGCGACATGGTCCACCCCTATATCCGGCGGCGGAACGGGGAAGAGGAGGTCAGCTTTCCATCCGACGCGCTGGGCAAGGTGCTGGCCAAGACGCTGGGCGTGCCGCTGTTTCAGGAGCAGGCGATGCAGATCGCCATCGTCGGCGCGGGTTTCACCCCCGAACAGGCCGACCGGCTGCGCAGGTCGCTGGCCACGTTCAAGAAGCACGGCAATGTGTCCGAGTTCCGCGAGCTGTTCCTGCGCGGCATGAAGCGCAACGGCTATGACGAGGACTTTGCCGCGCGCTGTTTCGGCCAGATCGAAGGCTTTGGCAGCTATGGTTTTCCCGAAAGCCACGCGGCCAGCTTTGCGCTGCTGGTCTATGCCAGCGCGTGGATCAAGTGCCACCACCCCGGCATCTTTGCCTGCGCGCTGCTCAATTCACAGCCCATGGGGTTTTACGCCCCGGCCCAGATCGTGCGCGACGCGCGCGAGCACGGGGTCGAGGTGCGCCCCATCAGCATCAACGACAGCTACTGGGACAACGTGATGGAGCCTGACGGGCGCGGAGGCCTCGCGCTGCGGCTGGGCTTTCGCCAGATCAAGGGCCTGCGCGAAGAGGACGCCGCCTGGCTGACGGCGGCCCGCGGCAACGGGTACCTCGCGGTCGAGGATGTCTGGCGCCGCGCAGGGATTGGCCCCGCAGTCATCACCCGGCTGGCCGAGGCGGATGTCTTTGCCGACATCGGCCTGACCCGGCGCGAAGCGCTGTGGGAGGCCAAGGCGCTGGTGGCGGACAGGCCCCTGCCGCTGTTCGCGGGCGATCTGGGCGGAGAGATGTTTGACGAGCCCGCAGCGCTGTTGCCGCAGATGACCGAAGGCGAAGAGGTGGTCGAGGATTTTGTCGCCATGCGCCTGACGCTCAGGTCACATCCCATGGCCCTGCTGCGCCCCCTGCTGACCCCGCAGGACGGGCAACCGGTGGCCCGCGCCAGCCCGGCCCCCGGCCCCGGCCCCGCAAGGGTCGCGGCCAGGCTGCCCGGTCTGGGCGCCCATTCGCAGCCGCCCTCGACCCCGTCCCGCGACGGGCGTTGAAGCCGCGGGCAAACAAATCGACATCGTGACAATGACAAAACGTTGACAATTTGTCATCGTACATGCGAAGTGAGTCGCGAACAGCAAGAGGTACACCATGAGCGGACGTTGGGAATTCTGGATCGACCGGGGTGGCACCTTTACCGACATCGTGGCCCGCGACCCGGGCGGAGCGATCCACACCCACAAGCTGCTGAGCGAGAACCCCGAGCGCTATCCCGACGCCGCGGTGCAGGGCATCCGCGAGCTGACCGGCACAGAGGGCGCTTTTGCCGACGGCCTGATCGGAGCGGTCAAGATGGGCACCACAGTGGCCACCAACGCGCTGCTGGAACGCAAGGGCGAGCGGGTGCTGCTGATGATCACCCAAGGCTTCGAGGATCTGCTCAAGATCGGGTACCAGACGCGGCCCCGGCTGTTTGACCTCGAGATCAAGCGCCCCGATCTGCTGTACGACCGGGTGGCCGAGCTGACCGAGCGGCTGGATGCGGGTGGCAAGGTGCTGACCCCGCTGGACGAGGACGCCGCCCGCGCTGCGCTGCAAGAGGCGTTTGATGACGGCATCCGCGCAGTCGCCATCGCAGGGCTGCACGCCTATCTCAACCCCGCGCACGAGGACCGGGTCGCCGAGATCGCCCGAGAGGTGGGATATACGCAAGTGTCGACCAGCGCGGGCGTGTCGCGGCTGGCCAAGCTGGTGGGGCGCGGAGACACCACGGTGGTGGATGCCTACCTGTCGCCGATCCTGCGCCGCTATGTCGATCAGGTCGCGGGCGCGCTCGATCTGGGGCGCGCGGCCGAGGCGCTGTATTTCATGCAGTCGAACGGCGGGCTGACCGACGCGCAGCTGTTCCAGGGCAAGGACGCGATCCTCAGCGGCCCGGCGGGCGGCATCGTGGGCATGGTCCAGACGGCCGAGGCGGCGGGCCACGACAAGCTGATCGGGTTCGACATGGGCGGCACCTCGACCGACGTGTCGCACTATGCCGGCGATTACGAGCGGTCATTCGAGACCGAGGTCGCGGGCGTGCGCATGCGCGCGCCGATGATGGACATTCACACGGTGGCGGCGGGCGGCGGGTCGATCTGCAGCTTCCGCGACGGACGGTTCCAGGTGGGCCCCGAAAGCGCGGGCGCCGATCCCGGCCCGGCGTGTTACCGGCGCGGCGGACCGCTGACAGTGACCGATTGCAACGTGATGCTGGGCAAGCTGAACCCCGATCATTTCCCGGCGGTTTTTGGCCCGGGTGGCGATCAGCCGCTGGACGTGGACGCAGTCCGGTCGGGCTTTGCGCGCCTGGCCGAGACGGTCTCGGCCGAGACCGGAGAGGCGCTGCGCTCGCCCGAGGAGATGGCCGAGGGATTTTTGAAAATCGCGGTCGACAACATGGCCAACGCGATCAAGAAGATCAGCGTCGAGCGCGGCCATGACGTGACCCGCTACACGCTGCAATGCTTTGGCGGCGCGGGTGGGCAGCACGCCTGTCTGGTGGCCGATGCGCTGGGGATGACCCGCGTGTTCCTGCACCCGCATGCGGGCGTACTGTCGGCCTACGGCATGGGCCTGGCTGACATCCGCGCGCTGCGCGAGGCGCAGGTGGATGCACCTTTGGAAGACCTCGCCGCGCCCGAGCAGGCGCTCGCCCGCGTCTCGGACGAGGCGGCGCGAGAAGTCCGCGATCAGGGCATCAAGGACGTGCGGATCGAGGCCAAGGTGCACCTGCGCTATGACGGCTCGCACCAGGCGCTGGAGGTGCCGTGGGGCAGCGTGGACGAGATGAAGGCCGCGTTCGAAGAGGCGCACCGCGCAAGGTTCGGCTTTGCCTCGCCCGAGCGGGCGGTGCTGTACGAGATGGTGAGCGTCGAGGCGATCGGCGCAACCGGAGAGGCGCCCGCGGCGATGGAGACGGGCAAGGGAGCGGAGGTGGCTGACACGATCCCGGTGACCTTCGAGGGCGAAGCGAGGGATGTGCCGCTGTACAGGCGCGACGACATGGGCGAGGGCCAGAGAGTGCAGGGCCCCGCGATCATCACCGAGCGCACGGGCACCAACGTGATCGAGCCGGGCTGGGCAGCGGAGGTCGACAGCTTTGGCAACCTGATCCTGACCCGCACCGAAGAGAAAGCCCGCGCAAGGGCAGCGGGCACGCAAGCCGATCCGATCCTGCTGGAGGTGTTCAACAACCTGTTCATGTCGGTCGCGGACCAGATGGGCGCAACGCTGGCCAACACATCATGGTCGGTCAACATCAAGGAGCGCTACGATTTCAGCTGCGCGATCTTCGACGAGGCGGGCGATCTGGTCGCCAACGCGCCGCACGTCCCGGTGCATCTGGGATCGATGAGCGACAGCATCAAGACGGTGATGCGGCTGAACCCGGATGTGGCCGAGGGTGATGCCTTTATGCTCAACTCGCCCTTCCGGGGCGGCACGCACTTGCCCGACGTGACGGTGGTGACGCCGGTGTTTGTGGGCGGCAAGCCTGTGTTCTGGCTGGGCAGCCGCGGGCACCACGCCGACATTGGAGGTCGCACGCCCGGATCGGCCCCGCCCGACAGCACGCATATCGAGGAAGAGGGCGTTGTGATCGACAACGTGCAGCTCGTGGATCGGGGGCGCCTGCTGGAGGACGAGGCGGTGGCGGTGCTGGGGTCCGGCAAATATCCCTGCCGGAATATTTCCCAGAACATGGCCGATCTGAAGGCGCAGGTCGCGGCGAACGAGACCGGGCGGCAGGGGCTGCTGAAAACGGTCGAGACCTACGGGATCGACGTGGTGCAGGCCTATATGGGCCACGTGCAGGACAACGCCGAAGAAAGCGTGCGGCGGGTGATCGACCGGCTGAGCGATGGCGAGTTTGACTATCCAATGGACGAAGGTGCGCGGATCAAGGTGCAGGTGACCGTGGACCGGGCCACACGCACCGCAAAAATCGATTTCACCGGCACGAGCGATCAGCAAAAGGGCAACTACAATGCGCCCAAGTCGATCAGCCGCGCAGTGGTGCTGTACGTGTTCCGCACGATGGTGGGCAACGCGATCCCGCTGAATGAAGGGTGCCTGAAACCGCTGGAGATCGTGGTGCCGGAAGGGTCGATGCTGAACCCCGAATACCCGGCGGCGGTGATTTCGGGCAATACCGAGGTGTCACAGGCCGCGTGCAACGCGCTCTATGGAGCGCTGGGCGTGATTGCCGGGTCTCAGGCGACGATGAACAATTTTGTCTGGGGCAATGAAGAGTTCCAGAACTATGAGACGATCTGTGGCGGGACGGGCGCGGGGCCGGGCTTTGACGGCTGTGATGCAGTGCAGACGCATATGACCAACACCCGGTCGACCGATCCTGAGATCCTTGAAAAGCGGTTCCCGGTGCGGCTGGAGGCCTTTGGTGTGCGGCATGGGTCGGGCGGAAAGGGCAATTGGACTGGAGGCGCTGGTTGCCACCGGCTGATGCGGTTCCTGGTGCCGGTGACGGTGACGACGCTGTGTTCGCACAGGGTGGTGCCGCCCTTTGGTGTGGACGGAGGAGCGCCGGGGCTGGTGGGTGTCAACTGGGCCGAGATGGCGGATGGAACCCGGGTTGATCTGCGCGGGAATGACGAGATTGACCTGCCGGCGGGCGCGGCATTCGGGATGCAGACACCCGGAGGCGGTGGGTGGGGCGCATAAAGTTCGTACGAACTTTATGCGCTGGCACAATTTTCTTGCGAAAATTGTGCGGGTCACACCGTGGCGAAGGCCGTGTCGAGGTTGTCGATGATCTGGGCGACCTCGGCTTCGGAGATGACCAAGGGTGGCGACATGAGGATATTGTTTGCGCCGAGCCGGGTGTTGGTGCCGGCTTCGTAGGCGGCTTTGTGCACCCGGGTCATGATATCCATATCCATTGGCGTTTTCGCGTCCCGGTCTGACACCAGTTCGATCCCGCACATCAGGCCGGTGCCGCCGCGCACATCGCCGATGAAATCGTATTTCTCCTGAAGGCGCAGGGCCCCTTCATAAAGCTGGGTGCCGCGCGGGCCGGCGTTGGATTTGGTGTCGAGGCGGAGCGTTTCCGACAGGCAGGTGACAACGGCCGCGGCGCCGACGGGGTGGGCCGAGTAGGTGTAGCCGGTGAAGATGGCGCCGTCGGCACCCGAAGTTTCAAACACCTCGGCCACCTGATCAGATACAAGGCAGCCGCCCACGGGGAAGTAAGCGGAGGTGATGCCTTTGGCGACGGTCATCATGTCGGGCTTGACGCCGAAGTGGCGAGAGCCGGTCCAGGAGCCCGTGCGGCCGAACCCGCAGATCACTTCGTCGGCGATAAAAAGGATGCCGTTGTCAGAGCAGAGCTGGCGGAGGCGGGGCATCAGGGAGGCATGCGGCACGAGGACGCCGCCTGCACCGAGGATTGGCTCCATGATGAAGGCGGCGATGGAGCCGGCGCCCTGGAAGGCGATCTCATCGGCCATGGCGGAGACGATGTTGTCGGCGAGGCGCTCTGGGTCGCTTTCGTTGAACGGGTTGCGGTAGGTGTAGGGCGCGGGGATGTGGAAGCATCCGGGCAGGAGAGGTTCGTAATTGATGCGGAAGCGGTTGTTGCCGTTCACGGATGCGCCGCCCCAGTGGGTGCCGTGGTAGCCCTTTTTGAGCGAGAGGAACTTGGTTCGCCCTGGCTCGCCCCGCAGGCGGTGGTATTGGCGCGCGAGGCGCAGGGCGGTGTCGACGGCATCGGATCCGCCCGAGGTGAAGAAGACCCGGGCCATGCCGTCGTCAGCGAAGAATTCGCGCACGGCGAAGGAAGCCTCGATCGCCGCATCGTTGGTGGAGCCGCCGAAGTTGGAGCAATAGGGCAGCTGGTGCACCCGCTCGGCGATGGTTTGCTTGAGGGCGTCGTTGGAATAGCCGAGGTTGACGCACCAAAGGCCGCCGACGGCGTCGATCACCGTGTGGCCGTCGAGGTCATGCAGGTGCACGCCAGAGGCGCCGGTGAAGATGGTGGGCGGCGTTTCCTGGAGAGCCCCGGGGTGGCCCATCGGGTGCCAGAGGTGACGGGCGTTGTTCTCGCGCAGGAAGTTGTCGTCTTTCATCAGGGCCTCCGTGGGTGATGGAGGGATGCTAGGGGTTTTGGGGGACGGCGCAAGTGGTGAGTGCGGAGGGGGCGCTGCCCCCACGCCTGCGGCGCCCCCCGCCATATTTGGAAAGAGAAGAAGGTCAGGTCAGGATGGGCGCGCGGAGCCAGGCATCGGCAAAGGTGACCGAAGAGACAGCGGTGAAACGGGCGAGGCGGGTGAGTTCGGCCTCGAGCTTGTGCTGGCGGGCAGGGGTCCAGCGGACTGGGGGTTCGGGCCAGAGCGCGGTGACATGAAGCGCATCGGCCGAGCGATCTGTTTTGCAGTCGATCCGGCCGATCAGGCGGTCGCCCTCGAGGATGGGAAAGACGTAGTAGCCAAAGGTGCGTTTGGGCGCGGGGGTGAAGATCTCGATCCGGTAGTGGAAGCCGAAGAGCCGCAGGGCGCGTTTGCGGTCCCGCAGGGCCGGGTCAAAGGGCGACAGGATGCGCAGGCGGGAGGTGACCGGAGGCACGGGGGCAGAGGTCAGGCCCGGGCGGGCAAAGCAGCGGCGCAGGGTGCCATCGGTGGCTTCGACGTCGATCTCTTCGATCTGGCCGTTGGCAAGGGCTGCGGCGCACCAGTCCTTGGCCTCGGCCGGGGTGACGATATCCCAGAACGCCGCAAGCTCGCCCGAGGTGGCGAAAGAGAGCCGGTCCAGAGCCATGCGGCACAGACGGTCGATGATGTCCGGCGAGGCGAGGTGCGGAGATGCATGAGCCGAAGGGTAGGTCGCGGCGGTCGGCGCATAGTGTTTGCGAAAGTTCGTGCGGTGGCAGATCGACAGCTCGCCCGAGCGCCAGAGGTATTCGAGCGCGGTCTTTTCCGGCTGCCAGTTCCACCAGCCGCCGCCCTTGGTCGCCGTGGTGCCCATGTCCGAGGCCTGGCAGGCGCCGTGTTCATGGGCAAAGGCGCGGACGCGGTCGATATGGGCACGGTATTCGGGGCCGCGCCAGGTGTCCCAGCGGCGCTCCATCGCGGCGCGGTCACGGTCGAACTTGAGCCGCCAGAGGTCAAAGAATTCGGTCGGCACCAGCGCGGCGTCGTGGGTCCAGTGTTCGAACAGCAGGCGCTCGCGTTCGATCACCGGGGGCAGGTGGCGCGGGCGATAGGCCGGGCGGCGCGCGAACAGGATCATGTCATGCGCGCGCTCGACCGTACGCACGCTGTCGACTTGCACAAAACCAAGCCGATGGATCAGCGCATGCAGGTCTGCAGGTTTGGTCCCACCCTTGGGCGCCTCGGCCAGGGCATGAGCCGCCAGGAAATGCGCCCGCGCGGCGCGGTTTGGCAGCAGAGGGCGGCTCACCAGCGTTTGAGCGTGTCGCCCACGTCAATCTTGGGCGAAAGCTCGGTCACCGTCTCGTATGGCGCCGAAGGGTCAGCCACACGCGCGGCGATGATCTGGGCCGCCAGCGTGCCGATCTCGTCCCGGCAGCTGTCCATCGTGGCAAGGCGGCGCGGCAGGCCATCGAGCAGCTCGACATCGTTGAACCCGGCAAGGCCGACTTGCCCGGGAATGTCGATCCCCTGTTCCAGAGCGTACAGAAGCCCGCCCGCGGCGATCATGTCGTTGGAATAGTAGAGAAAGTCGATCTCGGGGTCGCGGGTCAGCAGCTCGCGCGTCATCTCGCGCCCCTTTTTCAGGGCCGAGCCGCCGGAATAGAACTCCTGATCCACCACCTCGACGCCCTTCTTGGCCAGCGCTTCGGTGAAGCCTTCGAACCGTTTGCGCGCGCGGTGGTCGAGCGGCATCTTGGTGCCCAGAAAGCCGATCCGTTCGTAGCCGGCCTTGACGATGGCGTCGGCCATCATGCGGCCCGCGCGGCGGTGCGAAATCCCGACCGAGCAGTCGATCGGAGTGCCGTCGGTGTCCATGATCTCGACCACCGGGATCCCGGCGCCGCGCAGCATCGCCTTGGAGGCTTCGGTATGCTCGACCCCTGCGATGATGACGCCCGAGGGGCGCCACGACAGCATCTCGTAGAGGACCTTTTCCT
>JAHDCH010000057.1 GCA_020629995.1 Pseudaestuariivita sp.
CAGGCCATTGCCTTTGGCGCGACCCATGTGCGCGTCGGCTCGGCCATCTTTGGCGCCCGGGAGAGGACGAATCCTGTGCGATGACAGGGTCGGGCGCGTGTGGTAGTGTTGCGATATTCAACGCTGACCTTTGAAGAGTTTCATATGCTTAGATCCTTTTTCCTGACCTGCGCCTTGGCTTGTCTTGCCGGAGGTGCCGCCGCTGAAATGTCGCTGTCGTTCAAATGGGGCGATATCCCCGCCTGCAACACCGGACGGCCCAACACTGTGGGCAGCCCCGCCTTTGTGCTGCGCGGCCTGCCCGAGGGCACCACTTCGGTGCAATTCAAGCTCAAGGACCGGGATGCGCCCGGTTACAATCACGGTGGCAGCAAGCGGTTGAAGATCACCCGCGACGGACAACTGCCCTTTGGCGTCTTCAAGTACAAAAGCCCCTGTCCCCCCGGCGGAGTGCATACATACGAATGGACCGCGACAGCGCGCAAGGGCAGCAAGGTGTTGGCCAAGGCTGTTGCAGTCCGCAGATATCCCGAGTGAGCCGCCCAGAATTTTCCTGCGAAAATTCTGACGTCGGCGCCTAGGGCACGATCAGGCGAGACGACACAGACAGCCGCTGGGTGATCGACAGCAGGTGATCGGGGCGAAAGGCCACGCAGCCTTCGGTCGGGTATCCGGGCCGCCGATAGCGGTGCAGGAAAATTGCGCTGCCTCGACCGGCGATAGCATTGGGCCAGTTCCAGTCGGTGATCAGGATCAGATCATACAGCGGATCGGCGCGGCGCAATTTTTCGTGGCTGGGGGCGTAGGGCGCGCGCACCATAAGGTTATACTCCGGATCGCCCGACGCATCCGACCACAGATCGCCGGGCCGGATCGGCACAGCCCAGGGCACAGGCCGCGCCATCCGGTCAGGCCGGTAGAGGCAGCCCACGATGCGGTGCACGCCGCGCGGCGTCGCCCCGTCGCCCTCGCGCTTGTCACCGCGCAGGCCGCCGCGCCCGATGGTGCAAGGGTAGACCTGCCCCATGAACCGCACGCCGCGGGGTGTCAGAACCAGATCGCGGGGTGTCACGACAGGTGCCCCGACTTGGCGGCCTTGGTCGCCAGATAGGCACGGTTCTCGGAGGTTTCGCCCACGTGCAGGGGCACGCGTTCGGTGACGGTGATGCCCTCGCCTTCCATCATCGCGATCTTGCGGGGGTTGTTGGTCAGCAGGCGCACGCGGGTGATGCCCATCTCGCGCAGAATGGCAGCGCCGATCCGGAAATCCCGCTCGTCATCTTCAAAACCCAGACGGTGGTTGGCCTCGACCGTGTCAAACCCCTGATCCTGCAAAGCATAGGCGCGCATCTTGTTGGCCAGGCCAATCCCGCGCCCCTCTTGATTGAGGTAGAGCAAGACCCCGGCCCCTTCGGCCCCCATCTGGCCCAGGGCTGCACGCAGCTGGGGGCCGCAGTCGCATTTGAGAGACCCAAGCACATCGCCGGTAAAACAGGCTGAATGCAGGCGCACCAGCACGGGCCCCGCGCGGTCCGGGCGGCCGATTTCGACGCCGTAATGCTCTTCGCCCCCATCGCCGGGGCGGAAGACAACGCAGCGCCCGGCTGATGATACCTCCAAAGGCACCCGCGCCGCCGACACCTGATCGAGCGACACCTCGGGCGCAAGGCCCAGCGGCACCTCGTGCACAGCCAGCGGGGTAAAGCCCATCTCGGACGGCGCACCCGGCAGAACGATGGCCACAGGCAGCAGATGCGCCGACTTGGCCAGAGCGATCCCGGCACGCGCAAACGAGGCAGGCCCCTCGCGCAGACCGGTCAGGGGCCCCTTCAAAGGGCGGCGCAGATCGAGCGACGGGTCAGCCAGGGCCATCAGATCGTTCCGGTCCCAATGTGCCGCCAGAGCCACCCGGGCCACATCGCCATCATAAACCCGCGCTTTCAGCGTTTCGGCCCTGCGCGGCGACAGCGCCAGCTGGGCCGTACCCGCCGCCAAAACCGGTGCCAGATGCGCAGGCTGCAGCGTTTCGACCGCGAACACCAACGCCACCGCATCGCCATCGCGCAGCAAAACCGGTTGCCCCAGACGCAGATCGGTGCGCGCGCGGGCCAGCCGGTTTGTAACATCGGGGGCGAATGTCATGCGATCGGGGGCCTTTCTCACCTGTCTGTGAGCGGAAGTGGGCGATTTCTGAAACAAACCTCGCCAATGATCACGCGCCGCTACACGAGCCTGTGAGAGGAATGCAGGAAATCTTGGCAGAAGGGAAGGTTGGGCGCATCTTAGGCTCAACGCAAGGGAGGCCCCGATGGCACAGCTCAAAAACATTCTTCTGGTCGATGACGACGACGATCTGCGCGAGGCGCTCAGCGAACAGCTGGTGATGACCGAGGATTTCGAAGTGTTCGAAGCCGACAACGGGGCCAGCGCGATGGAGCGCGTCAAGGACCAGCTGTTTGACCTGATCGTGCTGGACGTGGGCCTGCCCGACACCGACGGGCGCGAGCTGTGCCGCCTGATGCGCAAGCAAGGCGTCAAAAGTCCGATCCTGATGCTGACCGGCCACGACACCGATGCCGACACGATCCTGGGCCTTGATGCAGGCGCCAACGACTACGTGTCGAAACCGTTCAAATTCCCGGTCCTGCTGGCCCGCATCCGCGCCCAGCTGCGCCAGCACGAGCAGTCCGAGGACGCCGTCTTCACGCTTGGGCCCTACACGTTCAAGCCGGCGATGAAGCTGCTGACCACCGAGGACGACAAGAAAATCCGCCTGACGGAAAAAGAGACCAATATCCTCAAGTTCCTCTACCGCTCGAACAGCGGCGTGGTGGCGCGCGATGTGCTGCTGCACGAGGTCTGGGGCTATAACGCGGGCGTCACCACGCACACGCTGGAAACGCACATTTATCGCCTGCGTCAGAAAATTGAACCAGATCCGTCCAATGCGCGCCTTCTTGTGACCGAATCCGGCGGGTACAGACTGGTGTCATGAACCGAATCCCGCGTCTGGCCGGGTTATGCCAGACATCCTCCCTGTTGGACTGACCCGGGCCTTGTGCTCGGGTCTTTTTTTTGGCGGCGACGGGGTTTGACCGGCGCGTGGCAACAGGCCACGGTGGCGGGATGGATGCGTTTTCCGATCTGACCCTGGCCGACCTGGTGCAGGACCCGTACCCGGCGTTTGACCGGATCCGGCAGGCCGGGTCGGCGGTGTGCGTTCCGGCAACCCGGTTGCATCTGGTCACACGCTTTGCCGACATCATGCATATCGAACGGCACGCCGCCGACTTTGCCTCGACCAACCCCGGGTCGCTGATGAACACGGTCATGGGCCATTCGCTGATGCGCAAGGATTTCGAGGCTCACCGCGCCGAACGCAGCGCGATCGAGCCGACCTTTTGCGCCCGGGCCGTGCAAGAGCACTGGGTGCCGCGCCTCGGCGATATGGTCGATCAGTTGATCGGCGCGATCAGGCACCGGGGCGAGGCTGATCTGTTTGACGCGTTTGCCGCGCCGCTGGCGGCCCAGGCGCTGACCCGGCTGCTGGGGTTCGAACGGGACGTGGCCTGGCAGGACATGTGCGCATGGTCGCAGGCCATGATGGATGCGGTGGGCAATTATGCGGGCGATCCGGGCATCGCCGCCCGGGGCCGCGCCGCAGCCGAGGCGATCGCGGCAGAGATTGACCGCGCATTGCCAAGACATCAGCGCAACCCCGGCCCCACGGTGCTGGCCAGCATGGTGCAGGCGGGACAGACGCCCGAACAGATCAGGGCCAACGTGAACGTGATCGTCGGCGGCGGCCTGAACGAGCCGCGCGATGCCATCCTGACCCTGACGATGGCCCTGTTGCAGCATCCAAAGCAGCGCGAGAGGGTCCTTGCCGATCCGGCGCTGTGGCCGGTGGCGTTCGAGGAATCGGTGCGCTGGATCGCGCCCATAGGCATGTATCCCCGCCGGGTCACGCGCGACATCACGCTGGGCGACACCGCGCTGCGCGAGGGTGATCAGCTGGGCCTGTGCGTCGGCGCGGCCAATCGCGATCCGGCGCGGTTTGACAGGCCGCAAGACTTTGACATCTCCCGGCCCCGGCGACAGCATCTTGGCTTTGGCGCGGGGCCGCATTTTTGCGCGGGCACGTGGGTTGCCCGTCAGATGGTGGGCCAGATTGCGGTGCCACGGCTGTTTGCGCGGCTCAAAGGGCTGCGGCTGGACCCGGGCACAGAGCCAAAGGTCGAGGGCTGGGTGTTTCGCGGGCCGGTCAGGCTGAAGGTGCAGTGGGACGCGTGACATGGCCCCACGGCACGAAGGCTACCGCACCCCGTCCAGCGTCAGGTCCGCCACCGTCGCCGCATAGGCGATGCGGTCCTCGCGGGTGGCGCGGGGTTGCCACATGAAAAACCAGTTGAGCATCCCGAAGACCGACATCGTCACATCGCGGCACCGCGCATCATCGGCCAGCTGCGCGGGCGCACAGGCACGCAGGATGCCCGACACATGAGCCACCATGTCGCGCTGCACGGCCTTGAGAGCCTTTTGCTGATCGTCTGGCAATAGCGGCAAACCTTCGGTCTGAATCTTGTGCTCGGCGTCCATGCCTTCGTAGGCCAGCAGCACTTCGCGCGTGGTGGCATGCAGCTGATCGGGCGGCGCAAGCCCGGTCAGGTCAAGCCCCAGCAGCCGGTCGCGCAGGGCCGTCAGATAGGCCTCGAGGATGCCGTAGATCAGCGCGTCCTTGCCAGCGTAGTAGTGATAGATGTTGGCCTTGGAGATGCCGCAGGCGCGGGCGACCTCGCTCATCGAGGCGCGCGCGATCCCCTGCTGCGCGAACACGCCCGCGGCAACGGTCAGGATGCGCGTGCGCTTGGCGTCGTGATCCTTGGCGATGGTGCGGGCCAACGGGTCAGCCCCGGGGCCGCTGGTCGATCACGCGGCGGGCCTTGCCCTGGCTGCGTTCGACGGTGCCGGGGGTGCCGACCTCGACCGCGGCGGTGACACCGATCACCTCCTTGATCCGCAGACGCAGCGCCTCGGCGCTGGCCGCCCGCGCCGCGTCCGAGGCCGCATCGGGCGCAGCCTCGGCCAGCACGGTCATCGCGTCCATCCGCCCGTCGCGCGTCAGCACGATCTGGAAATGGGGCGCAAGAGCGGGCAGCGTCAGCACCTGTTCTTCAACCTGCGTGGGAAAGACGTTGACCCCGCGCAGGATGATCATGTCATCCGACCGCCCGGTGATCTTTTCCATGCGCCGCATGGACCGCGCCGTGCCGGGCAGCAGGCGCGTCAGGTCACGCGTGCGGTAGCGGATCATCGGCAGGCCCTGTTTGGTCAGCGTGGTGAACACCAGCTCGCCCATCTCGCCATCAGGCAGCACGTCGCCTGTCTCGGGGTTGATGATTTCGGGATAGAAGTGGTCTTCCCAGATGTGCAGGCCGTCCTTGGTTTCGACGCATTCATTGGCGACGCCCGGCCCCATGATTTCGGACAGGCCGTAGATGTCGACCGCGTGCATATCAAAGGCCGATTCCACCTCGGCCCGCATCGCGTTGGTCCAGGGTTCGGCGCCAAAGATCCCGACCTCGAGCGACGAGGCGCGCGGATCCATCCCGGCGGCGCGGTATTGTTCGAGGATGTTGAGCATGTAGGACGGCGTGACCATGATCGTCGTGGGGCGGAAATCCTCGATCAGGGTGACCTGCCGTTCGGTCATGCCACCCGACACGGGCACCACGGTACAGCCCAGCCTTTCGGCGCCGTAATGCGCCCCAAGGCCCCCGGTGAACAGGCCATAGCCATAGGCGATATGCGCGAGGTCGCCGGGCCGGGTGCCGCTGGCGCGCATCGACCGGGCGACCAGATCGGCCCAGTTTTCGATATCGGCCCGGGTATAGCCCACCACGGTCGGTTTGCCCGTCGTGCCCGAGGACGCATGGATGCGGACGATCTGTTCCCGCGGCACGGCGAACAGGCCAAAGGGGTAATTGTCGCGCAGGTCGGCCTTGTGCGTGAAGGGAAACCGCGCCAGATCGCTCAGCGATGTCAGGTCATCGGGATGCACCCCCGCCGCCTTGCACCGGTCGCGGTACATCGGCACGTTGTCATAGGCATGCTGCAGCGACCATTTCAGCCGTGACAATTGCAGCGCGGCGATCTCGTCCCGAGAGGCGATCTCGATCCGGTCAAGGCTGTCGCGGGGCGGGGTCAGGTCTCTCATGTCGGGGCTCCGGGTGTTTCGTCGAACAGGGTGCCGCGCACCGCGCGGGACGCGCCGCGAAAGGCGGCGATGGCGGTGCCGTCCTGGTTGGTGACGGTCACGTCATAAAGGCCGCTGCGCCCGGTCAGGCTGACCTCGTGCGCGGTGGCGGTCAGAACGTCGCCGATGCGCGCGGGCGCAAGGTAGGTGATCGTGTTGTGCTGGGCCACGGTGGCCTGGTTGCGGCTGTTGCAGGCAAAGGCAAAGGCCGTGTCGGCCAGCGCAAAGGTCACGCCGCCATGGCCGATCCCATGCCCGTTGGCATGGTGCGCGGCCACCGTCAGCGTCAGCGTCGCGGTGCCTGCGTCCACATGGGTCAGCGTCATGCCGAACCACGCCGAGGCGGCATCCCCGTCCCACATCGCGGCGGCCGAGCGCCGGGCGCGTTCCTCTGGCGTCATGCTGATGCGTCCTCCGTTGTGCGGCGCGGTTCGCCCTAGGCAAGACGCGCGGCCTGCGTTACGCTCACATAAACCGACCGGTTGGTCAATGATTTCGGAACGGAGGCTCTGATGCCTGTCACCGTCACCCGGGAAGGCGACGTCGCATGGGTCACCATTGACGCGCCGCCCGTCAACGCCACAACAACCGCCGTGCGCGCGGGCCTTCTGAGCGCGGTGCAGGAGGTACAAGGTGCCCGGCTGGCGGTACTGACCTGCGCGGGCAGGACATTTGTCGCCGGTGGCGACATGGCCGAGTTCGACGCCCCCCCACAAGAGCCGCATCTGCCGGACGTGGTCGATGCCATCGAGGCCAGCGAAGTGCCCTTCGCAGCGCTGATGCACGGCACGGTTCTGGGAGGCGGGTTCGAGATCGCCATGGCCTGCGGCTGGAGGTTTGCCCGCCCCGGCACGCGGTTTGGCCTGCCCGAGGTGAACGTGGGCCTGATCCCCGGGGCGGGTGGCAGCCTGCGCGCGCCGAGGCTGCTGGGCTGGGAGGCGGCGGTGGACATGGCCTGCCTTGGCAAGATGCTGACCGCCGATCAGATGCTGGCGCTGGGTGCGCTGGATGGCATTGTCGAGGGCACGCCCGACTTTGCAGCGGAGTGCACCGACCGGCCTCTGCCGGTGTCGCACCGCAGCATCGCTCCGCCTGACGAAGCCGCACTGCGCCGCAAGGTTGCAAAGGCGGCCAAAGGCGCGCAGGCACCGCTGTTGAACCTGGACGCCCTGTTGCGCGCAACGCGCCCCTATCCCGAGGCACAGCCCGAGGAGCGCGCGCAGCATCTTGCCTTGCGCGCCAGCGCCGAGAGCGTTGCGCTGCGCCATGCCTTCTTTGCCGAACGGCAGGTGGCGCGCCCCGCCATCGTGCAAGGCGTGGCGCCGGCGCCCGTCAACCGGGTGGCCATCGTGGGCGGAGGGTTGATGGGGCGGGGGATCGCGGCGGCCTGCCTTGGCGCAGGCCATGACGTGACCCTGATCGAACAGACGGGCCAGGCCGCCGAGGCGGCGCACAAAGGCATCGCCGGGCTGCTGCAGGGCGCGGTGGACCGGGGCAAGGCCTCGCCGCAGATGATGCAGGCCCAGATCGCGCGGCTGACCGCCAGCCACGACATGCAAGCCGCCGCCGGTGCCGATCTGGCGATTGAAGCGGTGTTCGAAGACCTGACGGCCAAACGCAGCGTTATGGCGGAACTGGCACAGGTCCTGCGCCCGGATGCTCTGCTGGCGACCAACACCTCGTACCTCGACCCCAACGCGATCTTTGACGGTATCGCGGGGCCTGGGCGCTGCCTTGGACTGCATTTCTTTTCGCCCGCGCACATCATGAAGCTGGTCGAGGTCGTGCAGACCCGGGGCACCAGCGCCGAGACGTTGGCCACCGGGTTTGCCTTTGCCAAGGGATTGCGCAAGCTGCCGGTGCTTTCGGCAGTGTGCGACGGGTTCATCGGCAACCGCATTCTGGCCGCCTACCGCCGGGCTGCGGAATACCTGCTGGCCGATGGTGCATGGCCCGAGGACATCGACGCCGCGATGCGCGCCTTTGGCATGGCGATGGGCCCGTTTCAGGCGCAGGACATGGCTGGCTTGCAGATCGCCTATGCCAACCGCCGCCGGCAAGACGCGACCCGCCCCGCGTCCGAGCGTTATGTCCCGCTGGGCGACCGGCTGTGCGACGCGGGCCGGATGGGGCAGCGCAACGGGGCCGGGTGGTATACGTATGAGCCGGGCAGCCGCACGCCCGCCCCCGCGCCCGAAGTGCGCGCGCTGATCGAGGCTTACCGCCTCGAGGCGGGGCTGACCCCGCGCAGCTACAGCGCGGCCGAGATCCAGACGCGCCTCGTCGCCGTGATGGCCAACGAAGGCGCACGGATCGTCGAGGAAGGTATCGCCCAGAGCGACGCCGCCGTCGATGTGGTCAAGATCGCGGGCTATGGCTTTCCGCGCTGGCGTGGCGGGCCGATGCACTGGGCCACAGCACAAGGCGACGCAGTGATCAGGACGGCGCTGGACGGCTTGGAACAGGACAGCCCCGGCGCATGGACCCGCGCCCAGCGGTTTGCATGAAAGGGACACATGATGGGTGTGATTGACGTAAGCAGCCACATGGCCGGGCGCTGGATCCCGCCGGGGCCCGAGGCGCGCGCCATCCGTTCAGCTGTGACGGGCGAGGTGATCGCGAGGGCGGGCGGTACGCCCGACGCGGGCGCGATGCTGGACCACGCGACGCGGGTCGGCGGGCCGGCGCTGCGCGCGATGACGTTCCACCAGCGGGCCCGGATGCTGAAAGCGCTGGCGCTGCACCTCAAACAGCATCGCGCGGCGCTGTACGACCTGTCCTTTGACACCGGCGCCACGCAGTCCGACCACCTGATCGACATTGACGGCGGGATCGGCACGATGCTGGTGATCGCGTCCAAGGGCCGGCGCGAGATGCCCGACGCCCATGTCTATCTTGATGGCGAGGTTGAGCAGCTGTCGCGCGGCGGCAGCTTTCTGGGCCAGCACATCTGCACTCCGCTGCAGGGTGTGGCGGTGCATATCAACGCCTTCAACTTCCCGGTCTGGGGGATGCTGGAAAAGCTGGCCCCGACGCTGCTGGCCGGAATGCCCGCGATTGTGAAGCCCGCCACCGCGACCTGCTATGTCACCGAGGCCGCGGTGCGGCTGATGCTGCAAAGCGGCCTTTTGCCCCAAGGCGCGCTGCAGCTGGTGGCGGGCGGCGTCGGGGATCTGCTGGATCATCTGGGGCCGCAGGATGTGGTCAGCTTTACCGGGTCGGCGGACACGGCGCTGAGGCTGCGCAGCACGCCGAACCTGATGCGCCAGTCGGTGCGCTTTGTGGCCGAGCAGGACAGCCTGAACGCGTCGATCCTTGGCCCCGACGCAGCACCCGGCACGCCGGAATGGGACCTGTTCATCAAGAGCGCGGTGCGCGAGATGACCGTGAAGGCGGGCCAGAAATGTACGGCAATCCGGCGCATTCTGGCTCCGGCGGCGCATGTGCAACAGCTGACCGATGCGCTGCGCAGGCAGCTGGGCAAGGTGGTGATCGGTGATCCGCGCGACCCGGCCACCGGCATGGGCGCGCTGGTGTCGACCGCGCAGCGCGACGATGTGCTGGCCAAGGTTGCCGAACTGGCCCCCGAGGCCGAGCGCGTGGCCGGCGATCCCGCAGCGTTTGACGTCATTGGCGCCGATGCCGAACGGGGGGCGTTCCTGCCGCCCATGCTGCTGCATTGCGCGCGGCCCGAAGCGGCGCAACGGGTGCACGAGGTCGAGGCCTTTGGCCCTGTCGCCACGCTGATGCCCTATGACGATCTGGATCAGGCCATCGCGCTGGCCAACCGGGGGCAGGGCAGCCTTGTGGCTTCGGTCATCACCCACGATGCGGCGGTGGCGCGCAAGGTCGCCTTGGGCGCGGGGGCGTTCCACGGGCGGCTGTATTTCGACAACCGCGACAGCATGGCCGAATCCACCGGCCATGGCGCGCCTTTGCCGCACATGGTGCATGGCGGGCCGGGCCGCGCGGGCGGGGGAGAAGAGCTGGGCGGCGTGCGAGGCGTGCTGCATTACATGCAGCGCACGGCGGTTCAGGGCAGCCCTGATATCCTGACCGCGATTGGCGAGGCATGGGTGCCCGGCAGTACCGAGGTGACGGACCAGCCCCATCCCTTCACCCGCACGTTTGACGCGTTGCAGCTGGGCGAGACGCTGCACACCCCGGCCCGAGAGGTCACATCGGACGACATCAGGCTGTTTGCCGAGTTCACGGGTGATACCTTTTATGCCCACATGGATGACGCCGCCGCCGCCCGGAACCCGTTCTTTCCGGGGCGGGTGGCGCATGGGTATCTGCTGCTCAGCTTTGCGGCGGGGCTGTTCGTACAGCCGGACGAAGGGCCGGTGCTGGCCAACACAGGGCTGGACAACCTGCGGTTCATGAAGCCTGTTCAGCCCGGCGACAGCATTGCCGTGCGCCTGACCGTCAAACGCAAGACCCCGCGCAACGATGACTATGGCGAGGTGCGCTGGCATGTCACGCTGACCAATCAGGAGGCCGAGCCTGTCGCCGAATACGAGCTGTTGACCATGAACCGAAGGGCCAGGGCCTGAGCCATTGCGGCGGGGCGCTGGGCCGCTAGTCTGGGGCCCTGTCGCCCGGACCAAGGGCCGCAACAAGGGAGCCCGACGTGCCGCCACGCGATGCCACACAGCTGATCCGCGATCTGATCGCCCTTGAGACGCCCAAGACATGGTCGCTGATCGTGACTGCATTTGGCGATCTGGAGGGTGCGCGCCTGTCGGGCAAAGAGATCGGCGGCCTGATGGCTCTGGCCGGGATCAAGGCCGAAGCGGTCCGCGTCGCATTGCACAGGTTGCGGCAGGATGGCTGGATCGACAGCGAAAAGGCCGGGCGCGAGGTGTCCTATTTCCTGTCGCCCCGCGCGCAGGCCGAAACCCGCGCGGCCCAGCAAGACATCTATCGCCGCGCGCCCAAACACGAAGACGGCTGGCATGTTCTTGGGCTGAGCGCCGAGAACGAACCGCCCAAAGGCGCGATTGCGCTTGGCCGGGCGCTTGCCCTGCTGCCAAGGTCGACGCCGCCGCCGCCCGGAGCGTTTGTGTTGCAGGCCGCCACACAGCCCGTGCCCGGCTGGGTCGAAGACCGTCTGGTGCCCGAGCGCCTGATCGCGCAGGCCGGCGCGCTGGCCGAGCTGGCCGTGATCTGGCGCAACGTGGCCGGAACGATGACCCCCGCGCAGACGCGGACGGCGCGGCTGATGTTCGTGCATTTCTGGCGCCGTCTGGCGCTGCGGGATGGGACATGGGCGCATATCGCGCTGGTGCCCGGCGGCGATGTCGCACGGGCCCACGCAGAGGTCACGCGGATGCTGGACGAGACCGACCGCCTCAGCCCCTAAGTGTTACGCAATCTGTTATGGACTGATTTTGCGTAACATGTTATCCAGCCTTACCTTGGTGAAAGGTCCGAGTGAATGACCGCCTATATCCTTGATGCCGTGCGCACGCCGATTGGCCGCTTTGGCGGGGCGCTGTCGTCTGTGCGGACCGATGATCTGGCCGCGCTGCCCATCGCGGAACTGGTGCGCCGCAATCCGGGTGTGGATTTCGGCGCGGTTGATGACGTGATCCTGGGCGACGCCAACCAGGCGGGGGAAGACAATCGCAACGTCGCGCGCATGGCGGCTCTGCTGGCGGGCCTGCCCCAGGGCGTGCCGGGCACCACGATAAACCGCCTGTGCGCGTCGGGCATGGACGCGGTCGGCATGGCGGCGCGGGGGATCAAGGCGGGCGATTATGCCCTGGCCATCGCCGGCGGGGTCGAGAGCATGAGCCGCGCGCCCTTTGTGATGCCCAAGGCGCAGCACGCATTTTCGCGCGAAAATGCGGTGTACGACACGACCATCGGTTGGCGCTTTGTGAACCCGGCGATGCAGGCGGCGCACGGCACCCATTCGATGCCCGAAACGGCGGACAACGTGGCCGAGGAGCATGCCATAAGCCGCGAAGATCAGGATGCCTTTGCCGCGCGGTCACAGGCCCGCTATGCGGCGGCGGCCGAGGCGGGCGTCTTTGCCGATGAGCTGATGCAGGTGACCATCCCGCAGCGCAAGGGCGATCCGGTGATTGTCAGCGCCGATGAGCATCCGCGCGAAGTGACGGCGGACAAACTGGCCAAGCTGCGCGGGGTCAATGGCGCGGACAAGAGTGTCACGGCGGGCAATGCCTCGGGCGTTAACGACGGAGCAGCGGCGCTGCTGATGG